>JBBRFT010000247.1:0-5537 GCA_038241375.1 Spirochaetota bacterium | reverse complement strand
GAAATCAATCATCATCGGGGTCAGAGCCTCAAAAGGATAACTTAAAACGGGCATATTTCGCAGGGGGATGCTACAGGAGCACAGAGCATGATCTTAAACATATACATGGGGTAAAAGATGTAATTTCAGGTTATGCGGGGGGAGATATTGCAACTCCTACATACACTGAAGTCTGCAGCGGGATAACAGGTCATCGCGAGGCGGTTATGGTTTTATATAATCCCGATGAAATCAATTATGAAAAACTTACTGATGAATTTTTAAGAACTATAGATCCTCTCGATGCGGGGGGTCAGTTTTTTGACAGGGGATTCCAGTACAGTAACGCAGTTTTTTATCTCGATGAAGATGAGAAGAAAGCTGCGCTTAAGTCGATTAAAAATGGGTCAGAGACTCTTAATGTGAAGGATCTGGCAGTATCAGTTCTCCCATTTAAAAATTTCTATGAGGCTGAAAGTTATCATCAGGGATTTTCAGAGACTAATCCGCAAAGATACTGTTCATATAGAGAAGGGAGCGGAAGAGATCAGAAACTTAAAATAATTTGGACTAAAAATAATTAATGTAAAATTATCTGCCGGAACAATAATCCGGCAGATAATTAACAAAAATAATAATTAATATCCAGATAGTGAATTACTGTTGTTTCCATTTTCATCATAGCATTCGCCGTTACTGCATGAAGATGAGAAAGTGCTTGGAGATGAGCATGAAGAACCTTTTACTTTAGAACATACATCCTGAGCTTTTTTTCTGTCTGAAAAACTGTCCCCTTTTGTACATACTACAATTTTTTTCCCGCTTTTCGACCAATCGCTTCCATACTGACACTTGGCATCTGCCTGAACTGAAATCATCATAACCGCAAACATAGATACAAATACTAAAGATAGAGCCTTCATAGAACCTCCGATTATTTAATGTTTATAGCAGTTAACGATTGAATTAGTACAAACAATGTCACTGCGAGGCATGACATGCCGTGGCAGTCTGTTTTGTAAAATACCTGTTTTATATAATGGAATAAATATTCCCAAAACAGATTGCTTCACTTTGTTCGCAATGACAATGGTTTAAATCATTTGTGAAATGCTATATGAATGAAGATATTATAATAAATTTTCTGGAAGAATCAATACCAAACTGAAAGTTTTTAAAATTACGATTATTTTTTAAACTTTTTTCCAGCAAAAAAACACTATTAACACGTAGTGGAGACATCGTAAATATATAATCATTGATTTTAATACAGAGAGTTAAAAAAGTACCTGTCCCCTGTATGAGTTATTCTGTTCTCTTTCACAATCTTCTGAAGGGTCAACTCCACCCAGCCGCTTGCAAACTCTTTTTTCATCTTGCTATCACCCGGATAAAGTTTATTTAGAATTTCTTTCACGGTAATCCCCTTCGAAGACGAACTTTCTATAATGTTCAGAATATCAATTGTACGTTTTCGGCGCCATTCAATTATTTTGCCGATTCTGTCGTATGGATCAGTTACCGGGCTCCCGTGAGCCGGCAGAATAATCTTCAAACCAGGAAGTTCCGACATCGCGTTAAGGGAAGTTTCATACTCATCGAGATCAGACTTTGGGGGACCGAGCCAGACATTGATACTCCTCATTACATTATCCCCGGAGAAAAGAATCCCCTTCTCTTTATTATAAAGAGTAATATGTTCATGGGAATGTCCCGGTGAAATGAAGATTAACCACTGCTCTCCATTAATTTCAATTTCAGTATCGGGCGGGATAACAATATCGGGATCACTTACAAAAGATATCCCCCAGTATAATCCATAAATTCTGTATTCGAATTTATGCATCAATAGTTTAATTGAATAAAATAATTTATCAGTTAATGTTTTTTTTACAATCTGCTCAGGGGGAGAATATGAATCGGTATAAACTTTTCTGCTGCTTATAATTCTTTTAATTTCGTCAGTAAGTATTATCCGAAAACCGAATCGATCTCTTAATTTTTTTAATCCGGAAAAATGATCGGCGTGAGCGTGACTGAGCATAATCCGGTCAATGTGGTTTTCATATCCCCGTTCTCTGCAGATACGGTTTATCTCATTGTACTGTCTGGCGAAATTATTTATTGAACTTCTATTGCCGTAACCGGAATCATAGACAAGACCATTACTGCCGGTAATTACATATATATTAACCGGAGGTTTTAACATCCCCAGGACTCCCCTTTCGGTGATTCTGAAAATACCGGGGCACACCTCTGTCAGTTCATCCTTTTTCACTTTTTATAACCGGATATAAAAGTTTTTACTTCATTCAAGCCTGCAATCATAAGCCAGCCCCTTGCAACTTCATCGGGATGTCTGCCTATATACAATGAGGGAAATTTATTTCTCATCATCTCTCTTACTGCGGAGGAATTGGATGATACAAAATCAGAAACAATTTTTTTATCTTCATCACTAAGTTTTACCCAGTCATTTATATCAGACATTCAGTTACCCCGTTTAATTATGCATTTCTATCTGCCAACTAATCCTTAATAAGCGGTTTTTATCAATAAAATTCTTTATTTTTTTCTTGATAAAATTGCCAGAGATAATTAATTATTCTGTAATTGTGAAAAATTTTCAACTTTTACACAATTACTAATAACCGACGGATTATATATTATGTCTATTTTCGAGAAGATCGCAGAACGTAAAATTGAACAGGCAATGGCGCAGGGTGAGTTTGACAACCTTTCCTGCAAAGGGAAACCTCTGCCCCCCGATGATATGGCTATGGTACCTGAAGATTTAAAGATGGCATACAAAATTCTCAAGAACGCCGGGATAGTACCCGAGGAGATTGAACTTCAGAAAAGTATAGTGAATCTTACCGATCTTTTGAACGCCTGTGCGGACGAGGAGGAACGGAAAAATTTAAAAATAAAGATCAGCGAAAAACAGCTCCGCTACAACATGATCATGGAATCACGCGGATTAAAAAAACTCGACCCGCTCTACGAAAAAAAAATTATGGAGAAACTAAAATAACTATCTCTCCGCCAAAAAATCCTTCACCATTGCGACATCATCAACCATAAAACCATCGGCACCCGATTCGTAAACCCGCTTCAGCTGGGTCCTGTCTTTTACATACCAGACATGAACCTTGACATCTTTTGACTGCATCTGATCTATTAGACCACCGTTTGCAATATAGGAAACACCAATAGCTTCTGGCGTCTGAAGAGCATCGGCTTTAAATCCCCGGGAAAAATAAAGGAGTCCCGACTTAAAAAGAGCATAAACTCCGATTATGCCGGTCAGCGTAAAAGCAGTTGCGCTTCCCGGAAGAAGTTTTCTTACCATTTTAATATTGCTCCCGTACATAGTTGACGTGAGCACTCTGTCAACTGCATTCAGATTTTTTATTATTGAAACATAGCTTTTAACGAGCTCCGCATCTTTATCCATAATTGTTATATTAAATCTTTTGTCAGGAAAAGTCTTCAGCACCTCTTCAAGAGTCTGAAACTTTAAATCTTTACCTCTAAAGGGGTAATTCCCATTATCATCCGCAAAACTGTATCCAGCATCAAACTGCTTTAATTCATCGAGAATAAAACCAGAAACCAGACCGGAACCTTCACAAAGATTGTCAATAGCCGGTTCAGAAATTGCCACTACAGTTTTATCTTTTGAAAACTGTATATTCAGACAGACTACATCGGCTCCCTCTGAAAAAGCCTCTCCCATAGCGAGAATAGTGTTGCCGGGATATTTTTTTGATGCCGGACTATTAAAGAAAATGACCGGTTCAGAAGTAAAAAAAGGTTTCATCTGTTAATCCTTAATTATTTTTTTAAATGCTATCTTATTGAATAAATATGTATGAGTTAAAAATCTTTTTTATAAATAATTATATATATTTTTTTATTGCTTTTTGGAAATACCTGTTATATACTTAAAATATATGGCAACAAAATTTTTAATTCAAGGAAGATAATATGGCAACAGCAACACCTCTAATAAAAGCATACATGACCGAGACAATTCCTTCTGACGGCGGATTTATAATTACTGCTTTTTTCACAGGAGGAAGCGGTTATTCCATTTATGAAATTACAGCATACCGGAATGTTAAAGATATCTTCAGAACCGGCGAAGGTGTGACATTCAAAACTGACGGGAACAGAACCCATATTCTTGTTGAACCGGCTTCTTTTACAAAAAAATACGTAGAACCGGTTAACCGGGAAGCACAACATGCAATTCCATATAGATTTAATGAAATGACCATTATCCCCGGTCCTAAAAGTGAAAAAATTATGGTTCCCGAAAAACCGATTTCACTCTATTCTTCATTTACAATACTTGAGCAGCAGAGTGATTATTTTTCATATATATTTTTCCCGACCAAAGACGTCTATGTTGCAATGAAAAAATTTATTGCTGATAGTTTATATAATGACTGTAATCTAGGGCTTGCTGTTTCCAAAGAAGTTTCTATTAAAGTTCTTGAAACTATTAAAAAGTTTTCAATATTCGGGTAATTCTTCTGTAAGATTTAATTTTTTTTGTTTTATATTTTGTTCTATATATAATAGTACATTCTAAAAACAGATTTTAATATAAACTGGTTAAATTGCTCTCCGCCCCGCCTTCGGCGCCGGAGAGAGCAATTTAACCACTATTTTTTTAGTTGTTACGATACACTTTATTTTATCTGTTTTAATATTGTTGACAAAAATTAACCGGACATTATCAATCTTATAAAATTAAAAAATGAGGTAATTTAAACTGACATGCCATCAGACAGTCCCGATCCTTTAAGTAATTCAGTGATGAAGAGAGTCTTAAATATCATCAAAAAACCATTCAAAAATACCGACGAAAACACTTTTGACGCTGAAGCATATGAACAGCTAGACACCCCCAGAAAAGATATGATTGACGGCGTTGTAATGCTGTCAGAATTAAACACTAACGATATAATGATACCTAGAGTTGATCTTGTTGCAATCGACTCCGATATTGACCTTAAATCTCTTGTTAAGGTGATTATAGATGCAGGTCATTCGCGTGTTCCGGTATACGAAGAGACAATCGACAACATTATAGGTATTTTATACGTTAAAGACCTTATTAAACTCATCCCTCTTTCTGATAAATCCAAAAAGTTTAATATAAAAAAGCTCATACATGAACCGTTCTTTGTTTCTGAAACTATGCCCCTGGATGAACTTCTCCTGGAGTTTAAACTTAAAAAACTCCACCTTGCAATAGTGGTCGATGAGTATGGTGGTCTAGGCGGAATTGTTACTCTTGAAGATATTCTTGAAGTGATAGTAGGAGATATCAACGATGAGTATGACGCCGATGAACTCCCGGAGTTCGAAAAAACAGGACCTAGTTCTTATGATGTAGATTCCAGGATGCTGATCTCTGATTTCAATGACGAACTAAATCTTAACATACCTACGGATGATTTTGATACTATCGGCGGGTTTGTTTTCGACCTTTTCGGCCGTGTTCCGGAGAAAGACGAAACAATAAAATACAAGAATATTTCATT
>JBBRFT010000246.1:0-5588 GCA_038241375.1 Spirochaetota bacterium | reverse complement strand
TGTCGGCATAATAAATAATGCGGTAAACCATGAAGCTGTAAGACAGATCATAACAACCATGGGAATATATTTAATAAATTTACCCATAATTCCTGTTAAAAGCATAAGTGGCATAAAAGCGGCAGAGATACAAAGAAATGTAACAGTAACCGGCCAGAAGAGCTCACTCACACCTTTTACAATTGCTTCCTGTTTTTCAAAGCCCATCTCCATATAACGATGAAAATTTTCAGATATAACTATTCCAAAATCGACAATCATACCGAGCACCATAATCATCCCGAAAAGACTGATGACATTAATAGTTACACCGGCAGATTTAATTCCGATAACAGCCACCATAAAAACTAGAGGGATTGTTCCAGTAACAATACTCGCCATCCTTACCCCGAGCATAAGAAATAGAATAAGCGCAAGAAGGATAAAACCTGTTATGGCATTCGTCACAACTGAATCGATAGTATCTCTTGTAAAATCACTTGTGACATTAAAGAATTCTATACTGATCTGTTCCGGATTCGGATTCACAAACTTATTCATGTCCGCCATAATTTTTTCAGTAAGCAGTATCTCGTCGGCACTTCTTTTTTTAAGAACTTTAAATATTATTGATTTTTTCCCCTGATATCGTTCAAGAATATCAGGTTCATCAACTGTATCCTTCACTGTTGCAATATCTCTGATTCTTATTGAATACCCGCCATCATTAGACCTGATAACAGTATTCAGAATCTCATTTATATTGTTATACTGACCTTTCGTTCTAAGAATGAATTCATCATCTCCGACCCTTAAAGGCCCGCCGGGAAGATCAATATTCCTCTGGCTGATTGTATTAATTACAGTGTTCATGCCAAGACGGTACTGTGCTAATTTCCCTGGATCGACCTCAATAAGAAATTCCCTGTCGTAGAAACCGAGCTTCTGTACCTCTGCAACTCCGTCAAAGTCATAGAAAAAATCCTCCAGCTGATTACCCGCACTTCTCATTACATTATACGGAACATCCTCATTTACCGGAACTATGACCGCGTGAAAAATCTCGGTCTTGTCTATTTTAATCTCTTCAACAACGGGATCCTCAGCCGTAGCAGGAAGATCTTCAACCAATCCCACTGCATCTTTTATATCCTGCACCACCTGCTTTTTATCAGTAGCCTTTTCATCAAGATAGATTCCTATAACAGAAACATTTTCAATATTATATGAACGTACTTTATCGATCCCGTCCACTTCGCGGAGTTTCTTCTCAATAGGGATTGTAATAAGACTTTCAAGTTCGTCCGGTGACCCGCCGGGATATATAGTCCGGATACTCACCATATCAAAGTTTACCTCCGGGAAGGCCTCCCTATTAAGCTGCTTAGCTGACATTAACCCAAGCATTACAATAAGACCTACAATAAGCGACACTACGAGTTTTTCTTTTATGAGAAATTTAATGATAGTTAACATATATATTCCTTATAGTAATAATTTTAAACATGTATTTTAATGCTAAATAACGAATTATATACTCCCGCCGCCTTCGGCGGCGGGAGTATATTGATTATTTCTTATAGAAAGAGTTAATGAATAAATACTGAATCCTTTTATTAATTATTAACTCTTTGATTTAATTAACTGGTTAATTAAATCAAAGAGTTAATCTGTCAAGAAAAATATCTGTAAAAATATAAACAGATCCGTATTTACTCAGAAACCGGTGGACATTTATCCTAGCCGCGCCTTCGGCGCGGCGGAGAACAATTTTACCATTGGTTTTTAAGCAGTTACAAAATAACAAAATAACCAGACTATGCAAACGGTGAACTTCTTGACAAAACCTCCAGCATATAAAAAAATATACATAATTTTATAGTGTAATTACATTCTATCAACTTAAACATACATTCAGGTAGTACGAATATCAACCTGAGAGAGATTTCCGGGTTGATTTGACCGAATTTCTACTATATATAAAAAAGTTTTAAAACAGGATTTATTTTTCTAAATAAAATAATAAAAAGTATAACTAAGGAGGAATCAATTGGAAGCTATTGAAAAATTCGTAGGTATGGTCAACTCCATAGTCTGGGGTCCCTACATGCTCGTTCTTCTGGTAGGCACGGGTCTCTTTTTAACAGTAAGGCTTAAATTCATAAGTTTTAAGTACCTCCCCTATGCGCTTAAATTGGCATTCAGCAGACATCAGGATGAAAATTCTCAGGGGGATATTAACCACTTCCAGGCACTGATGACTGCTCTAGCAGCCACAATCGGTACAGGTAATATCGCAGGTGTTGCTACAGCGGTAACTCTAGGTGGTCCCGGAGCAGTATTCTGGATGTGGATTACAGCTCTTGTGGGAATGGCTACAAAATATGCAGAGGCAGTTCTATCTGTTAAATACCGTATAGTTGATGACAGAGGCGAAATGGCTGGCGGTCCCATGTATTTTCTTGAAAAAGGGCTGAACATGAAATGGCTTGGAATGCTTTTTGCACTTTTTGGTGCGATAGCTGCATTTGGTATAGGGAACATGGTTCAATCAAATTCAGTTGCTGCGGCTATTGAATCGACATTCCATGTTCCGGTCCTTATCAGCGGGCTTGTTCTTGCAGCTCTTACAGCTCTTGTAATACTCGGCGGGATTAAAAGTATTGGACGTGTTGCATCTTTAATTGTTCCATTTATGGCAATATTCTACATAATCGGCGGACTTGTTATTATAGCAATGAATATCACAATGCTTCCCGACGCAATAGCATATATCTTCAAGGCAGCTTTTGCAGGTCATGAACCTGTTGCAGGAGGTTTTGCAGGAGCTACAGTGGCGCAGGCAATCCGTTTTGGTGTTGCACGGGGTGTATTTTCAAATGAAGCCGGTCTCGGAAGCGCACCAATTGCCGCAGCTGCCGCAAAGACAGACCACCCTGTACGACAGGCACTTGTATCGATGACAGGTACATTTCTCGACACAATAGTTGTATGTTCTGTAACAGGACTTGTACTGGCTATTACAGGGGTATGGCAGGAGGCTAATACAGGTTTCACCGGTGCTGCACTTACAACAGCGGCTTTCACCAAAAGCCTAGGCCAGACCGGAGCATGGGTAGTTGCAATAGGAATTATACTTTTCGCATATTCAACAATTCTCGGCTGGGCATACTATGGAGAGAAATGTGCTGAATATCTTTTCGGTACAAAAATAATAATGCCATACAGATATCTCTGGGTAATTTTCGTAGCAGTGGGAGCTTATGTAAAACTTTCTTTTGTATGGGATTTCGCAGATACGATGAACGGACTTATGGCTATACCAAACCTTATCGGACTTCTTCTTCTGAGCGGTGTTGTTGCCTCAGAAACAAAAGATTTCTTTGAAAATATCTACGCTAAAGAAAAAGCTGAGAAGAAGAAACTGAAGAAATAAATTTATTTTTCAAAATTTCCGGCTTAAATTTATCTCCGCCAAACTCTCAAAGCGGCGGAGATAAATTTCACCACTGGTTATTAAAATTAAAAAAATCTATGAGCCCTGATTTTCAATGTGATCAAGCTCTCTAAATGAAGTAACACAGTTACGGCTTTTTCGTTTTCCATGATAAAGCGCCATGTCCGTTCTTTTAAACAGACTTTCCGCCGTTTCACCAGGTCTGATCACTGTAACACCGACTGTCACTGTTACAGGAACGGAAACCACGTCACCTTCGTATCTCCCCATCTCAATCATTGCCCTTACACGCTCGGCCACTTCCACAGCTTGAAATTCATTTGTCGCAGGCATGAGAATGAGAAACTCCTCCCCTCCCCAGCGCGCGACAGAGTCATTCTCCCTGATTGTTCTGCCGATGTCTTCCGCAAGCGACTTAAGAATTACATCTCCGCATGCATGCCCGTATATATCATTTATATTTTTAAAAAAATCGATGTCGGCACAAGCAAGAGCAAACTCCCTGCCTGTATTACGATAATGATCAAACATCTGCCTGATTTTTTTCTCCATATATCTGCGGTTATGAAGACCGGTCAGACTGTCGGTCATTGACATGAACTCCAGTTCCTGGTGAAGCCTTGTTCCGATTATGGTGATGGCAATCAGATAATATGAAAAGAATATCAATGTTGTAGACAAAATAAGTATAATGAAACTGACCGGCGTATATGACCTTTGAAGTCCCATGGCTGCAAAAAGCAGAAATGATAAAACAGGATAAATAGTAAATACCGGATTATGCTGATTTATAATTTCCAGAATATCCCGAACAGGTTCTTTCAAATACCGGTTTATCAGAGGAAGCGCCGCAAGCTCAAGAAGCATACCGGCCAGAACATAGGTCTCGGGTATCGCCGGAGAGAGTAACCGGTCAATATGTATAAAAACAAGGTATATGAGCTGTGTGAGAGAATAGATCATATAGAATACGAAAAATTTAGCCTGCGGTGTCTCCTTGAACAGAATCAGACATGGAATAAAATATAGAGACCCCATTATATAACTGTCAAGCAAAGGATCAAAATTAAACGGAACCAGCACTTTACGCATCAAAAAAATAACAAACCATGTGGAAATGAAAGCGAAAGCCTGAAAATAACGTGAACGCACCGGTGTGAGATAAATATACAGCAGAATTATATTTACTATAAGGAATAAACTTCTACCTGTAAACTGCATAATATAAGCAGCGTCCTGCATCGCTCCACCTGCATATGACCTGAAAATTTATAATAATGTTTTTAAAAAACATTATTATACAAAGTAAGATACTACTGAATACTATATAAATAAAGATCAAGTATCTTTTTTTATTTAGTATTCAGAATATCTAAGGCAGTAATTTATTTTAAAGTTACAGTACGAAGCGCTGTCCTCCCGAAAATAAATTACGGCCATTATCGAACTGCTTGACTAATTGCAGATTATGTACAACAATTACTGAAATTTTTCAGTAATAATTACTAAAGGTGAATTCGATGGACTTTAATAATAAAATAGTCATAGTAACAGGCGCAGGCAGAGGAATTGGCAGAACAATAGCCCTTGCGTATGCGGCATCAGGAGCTAAAGTTATTATAACAGATAAGAGCTCCCGTCTGTCGGAGGAAACCTTTCATCAGATAAAAAATGCAGGGGGAGATTCTGTTCTTATTCCTGCAGACGTAAGCAGGCCCGATGAAATCACAGAGCTTTTCACCGTAGTTGAAAATAATTTTTCGTCTCTTGATATTCTAATAAATAATGCGAGTGTATCAGAATGGAAATCTCCTTATGAACTGACTGTTGACGAATGGGACAATGTCATCAACACAAATCTCCGGGGAATGTTTCTATGCTCCCGTGAAGCCGCAAAAATTATGCGTAAAAAAAAACACGGGGCTATTGTCAACATATCATCAACAAGAGCTATAATGTCCGAGCCGAACTCTGAGGCATACGCCGCCTCAAAAGGGGGAATTGTTTCCTTGACGCACGCTCTGGCGGCTTCCTTTTCCGCAGACAATATACAAGTAAACTGCATCAGCCCGGGATGGATTGAAACAGGGGATTACAGCAAACTCCGCGAAACGGATCACACTCAGCATATATCGCGGAGAGTGGGACTACC
>JBBRFT010000245.1:0-5598 GCA_038241375.1 Spirochaetota bacterium | reverse complement strand
AAGAAAAAGGTGTATCGTAACCAGTCCTATCAAGTACCATAACTGCAATTGTATTCAATGATTTAACAAGAGCCTGACGTGCAATAATATCACCAATAAAATTATTACTATAATTCTGCGGGGTGTAATTACCTTTATAAGTTATCTGTTTATCTGTAAGTACTGTTGAAGGTGTAATTATTCTATTTTGAATAGCTGCAGCATATATAATCGGTTTTATTGACGATCCCGGTTGTCTTCTTATCTGAGAAACATGATCGTTCTGGTTATCTGTGGTAAATTCATATCCGCCTGCGTATGATAAAATTTCACCGGTATACGGATCAAGCGATACCAATGCTCCTTCAATATTTGAAGATTTTTCAAACTCTTTTTGAGACGAGGCCGGATTTTTAAGAGATTTAGATACTCTTATATGATACTCTCTCTGTGAAAGAATACCTTTTTTTAAAGATCTTAATGCAACATCCTGTTTCTGAAGATCGATTGTTGTATAAACAGAGAATCCCCCGCTTTTAATGCTCTCCTCTCCGAACCTCTCCACAAGCTCTCTGCGGATTTTTTCATTAAAGAATGGGGCACGGTTGATTCTGTAGGAACTATATATAAAACTTCCGATTTTTGACTGAACAGGAATATTATTTTCATATACAACTCCCCATTTTTTTTTGAATTCATTAAACAATGGGTCAATCTGATCAGATCTCAAATATCCTGCGTCACTATACGATTCCAGAATACGCCGGGTTTTATTGAGGGAGTTATTCAATTTTGTTAAGGGGGAATAAATTCCAGGATTTGAAATAGTTGCTACTATCATCATAGATTCAACTATATCCAGATCTTTTACAGACTTTCCGAAGTACATCTTCGAAGTTGACTCAACTCCATATGATCCATTCCCGAAATAGATGAGATTAAGATACATCGATAATATATCTTCTTTATCATAAAGTCTTTCAATTTCAAAGGCGCAGTAGGATTCATATATTTTTCGTTTTAAATTTCTTTCCATATCGGTAAAAAGAACTTTTGCAAGCTGCTGTGTCAGAGTACTCCCACCCTGCACCACCTGGAAACTGATAATATTTTTAACAAATGCTCTTAGTATTCCGGAGTAGCTTATACCTTTATGATTGTAAAAATCACGGTCTTCACTTGCGATTACTCCGTTAACCAGTGATTCAGGAATAAAATCATATGGAACGATCTCCCGCTTTTCTTCGAAGAACTCCCCAATGACTTCACCATTTCTATCGTAAATACGCGTAGGGATATCAACTACTTTTGCACCGGTTTCAACTTCATTTCTTGTATAGGGATAACCCTTTCTAATTTCTTCAGTTCGATCTATGAGAGATTTATATTTTGAAAGTTTATCAAGAGCATTATTTTTGTCGTTAAGCCATCCTATATATATATAACCTGAATAGAAAACTATAAGAAAAAATATAGCTAGAGGAAGATATACAAACAGCAATTTTTTATGGCTAATAATCCAGTTTAGAATCGATTTTAAAATGTCTAACATTGCTGTTCTCTCGATAAATTATTCAGTTTATATTTTTTTCCTGAAAGCTGCCCGCACGCTCCGGAAATATCACTCCCCATACTCTTTCTAATGTTTACCGGGACGTTTATTATCTCTAGTTCATTAACAAATGCTTCTATTTCGGATTTATCAGGAATAGGAAGTTCATGATTACCCGGGTTAAGGGGGATCAGATTCAATTTAATCCGGGCATATTTGAACATTTTCTTCAACCTTCGCGCGTCTTCTGTCGAGATGTTGTCTTTTCTCATTATATATTCAATCGTTAGTCTGTTTCTCGAAACTGGAAATTTATTATTAAGCATTGATGCAATATTTTTAAATGGATACTTTTTTTCAACAGGCATAAAAATCAGACGTTTTTCAGGCTCTGTATCATTAAGAGAAAGTGCCATGTTATAAGGTCTTTTTTCGTCAATAAAGCGTTCAATCGCCGGCATAATACCGCAGGTAGATATAGTAATCTTTCTTACCGACAGATGGAAACCGAAAGTATAGTTCATTATATCTGCTGCTTTTAAAACATTATCGTAATTCATAAGAGGTTCACCCATCCCCATAAAAACGATATTGTTATTACTCAATCCGGTAATACGTCTAACATGACAGATCTGGTCAAGGATCTCTCCTGTTGAAAGATTTCTTTTAAAACCTATCTTTGCAGTTTCGCAGAATTTACACCCCATGGGGCAACCAATCTGAGATGAAATACATATCGTAAGTCTCCCTTCATCGTTACCGTCACTTTTTATAAGTACGCTTTCAATAAAGTGATCATCATGTGTTTTGAAAAGAAATTTTTCAGAACCATCAATCGCAGAAATCTGCCTCTCTTCCAGAACCAGAGGAGAGACTATAAACATCTCGTCAAATCTGCTTCTCAGTTCTTTTGAGAAATTAGTCATCTCTGAAAAACTGGTTATTTTTTTTTCATAAAGCCAGATGAAAAGCTGTTTGGCTCTATAATCTTTTTCACCCAGTTCATTTATTAATGCTGTAGCTTCTTTATAATCTAAATCTTTAATATTCTTTTTCATATTCTCTGCAGTTGTGTGATGTGTAAATACTTATAATATTGTTTATCAAGCTGTTGTTCCGCTTTTAAGTTTTTCAATCTGTTTAATTTCAAAAAGAGCCATTTTGTTGTCTGCATCTATATTAATTACCCGTTCAAATGTCTGAATTGCAGTATCGTAATCGCCAAGATTTTTATATGACATCCCCAGCGCGAAGAGAGCATTAGACATATTCGGATCGATCTGTATTGCGGCAATAAAACTTTCAATTGCATTTTTGAAATCCATCATCTGATAATGAGATGCTCCGTTTACATAAAAAGCAAATTTGTTCTTTTTATCTTTCTTAAGATACCTGTCTAAAATCTGCACTGCTTTATTGTAATTATTTACTCTAAAATAATTCTTCCCCAGGTTATATAAAATCTTCTGATTATCGGGATATTTCTCCAGGCCATTTTCAAGTAGTTCTATCGAATCAAGATACTTATGACTGTTCACAAGTTTCTTTGAATTTTTAACAAGGTCAATAGCTTCATCTGACACTAGCTCTACAATTAATAAAGAGATATCATCGATAGCACCCATTTCTCCAATATAATTCTGAACATCACGAAGTATTACATCGGTAAATTCATTAAGGCTGAGCTCTTTATGAGTGAGTATTGATTTTTCAAATCTTTCATTGGAATATTCCTGTCGTTGGACATTCTGCGCTTCTGGTATACCATCGGTGTAAAGAATCAGGCGATCACCATAATTAAGTTTTGTTGTTTTTTCCTCGTAGGTATCTCTCGCTTCCTCAAGAGCACCGATAAAAAGCCCGTTTGTATCTAGAAACTCAAGTTCACCGGTCTCTTTTCTGAAAATGATACCTTTCTGATGACTGGCATTGGAATATGTTATATTATAATCATCATCGATAACAACCATAAAGCAGGTCATATAATCCTGTGTCTTCATATGGTCGATGATGTTTTTATTTACATCCTGAAAAATCCTTTTGGGAGAATCGGATTGATATCCGGCATTTCCAAATGATATCTTTGCCATGGCAGTAACAAGCGCGGCAGGAATACCGTGTCCCGAAACGTCGGCGATAAGAACACCTATTTTATTATCCTTCAGCTGAAAAACATCATAAAAGTCTCCCCCGATTTTCTCCATAGCATGATATTTAACTGAAAATTTCAGTTCATTCCAATCATCAATTTTTGTAAGAAGAATACTTCGTTGAATTACGGATGCCATGTCTAGCTGTTTCTGAATCTGGTCATCTTTGATTTTTAAATCATTCAAAACTTTTTCGAGCTCTTCCGTTCTCTCCTGAACTTTTAATTCAAGATTTTTCCGGTGTTCATCAATCTCCCATGCCATCTCCATAAGGGCGTACTCTATAGTTGAAAATTCCTTCCCCAGGGAAAGAACTTTGAAACCTGATCTCTTCCCCGCTGCAATTTCTCGTGTAACCCTTGCCATATCATTTAGAATCTTCAGAATCGAATTAGCATTTACACGGGCAAGAAATAGAGCGGCTAGAACTGCCACCAGCATAAAAACAACAATAATCAGGTTATTGCTGCCGTAAGCTTTAATCCTTTCAAAAAGCGCGGCATATGTAAAAAGAATTATAATCATAATGAAAACAAAGAAATTGAAATTGATCCTTACACTAAACAGAACGTGAGGTTTAATCATTTCACCTTTTTTCAGAATTTCATTATACAACTCCGCTCTTTCATTATTGGTTAAAAATTCGGAAAGTAAATGCGTTGTCATACCGAAAATAATTATAGCGATAACAGTTGCAAGAAGAATCATTTTCAATGCAAGTTCCAGCTCAGATAGATTCACCTCGCCGGTAAAATAAAACTTCCATCCAAATATTGCTGTCATTGACAAACCGGTAAAAAGTATAAAAAATACTGATGCCGTAGTGTTATTCATAACAAGATCGGAAAAATCACCGTATGTTTCACGTAAGGACGTATTCACCGGTTTTAAATCATTTTTAAAAGCATTATTTATTCTTCTATGCCGTTTTAAAAAAGCCGGAATTTTAACAGGCATAAGAAATCCCGATGCTATATAAAATAGAAATATAATGACAATAAAAACTAGAGGGAGCCATTGTATGAATAATTTAGTTATTTTAGCATATGAAGTCATTACAAATGAACTTGCAATGACATATGAGGATAAGCCTTCAATAAGACCGAAAATACTTAGAAAAAAAGTAACAGCAAATGTGTAACTGATATTCCTTGCCAGAAAATAAAAAATCCTCATATTAACACCCTGGTATTACCATTATTTTTTGTCACTTTCAGCTATAATTTTAACACACCTGAAACCGGCAATTCTATCTTTATATAAATCAGGCATTCCGCCTGTTTTTCTGTCAGTTATTCTGGAATCATTTTTAGAAAGAAAGTATGCTCCGCCTCTAATCACTTTGTACTGATTGCCGAATTTTTTATTTTTCGCATTGTTGCCCTGGTAAGGGAGATACCAGCTGTCGGTCCACTCCATAGCATTTCCGTCAAGATGTGCAACTCCATAATATGAAAGTGATTCCTTTTCATACATGTCAACCGGTATATACCCCTTTAAAGTGACAACAGGCTGATATTTTTCTGAAATCATTATCTTTAAATTTTCACCTGTTTTTTCTGTCAACCATAACTCCTCAGTATTGGCCATACCATCTTTAAAACCGCTTCCCCAGCTGTATAAGGCCCCCTTTTTACCAGACTTCTCCATAAATGCAGATACCCTGGCCGCCTTCTCCCATTCAATTTCGACAGGGAGTCTTTTACCCGCCCAGAGTGCGTAATCAGCTGCTTCATGATATGTTACTATTACAGGGAGAGATCCGAAATAGAGGTTTGTAAAATTATCCCGTTTATCCAGATCTTCTTTCCAATAATCAGGGTATTTAACACCTTTAATATCAGCATATTTCCTGAAATCGTTATTTGAAACTTCCAGTTTATCAATATAATAATCACCTGTAAATTCAATCCGTTC
>JBBRFT010000244.1:0-5631 GCA_038241375.1 Spirochaetota bacterium | reverse complement strand
CACTCCGCGCGTACAAAATCAATAAACTATTCAACGCAGTGGGATCCATATGGGCGATTGGAAAAGGCGGCATCATACAGAAATCTACAGATACAGGGAAAACATGGCAAGGGAAATCTGGAAAAAGCTTATTCGCAATACTGATAAATTTCTTTGCTCCATTTCTGTTTATATGGCTATTTTTCCTCATGGCTTACTCGACAATTCCGAATACCAAAATCCCATTCAAGTACTCCGCCATCGGGGCTGCATTCACAGGATCGATCTGGGTAATATTTATATTACTTTTCATTGTATATGTTAAGGCATTCGCAAGCGGTACATTCGCTATTTACGGGGCACTTGCTTCTATCCCATTATTCCTTCTGATGATATATGCATCGGCACTGATAATTCTCTATGGAGCCGAAGTCTCCTTCACGATGATGCATCCCGAAACATATTCCAGTCTTAAAAATTTCTTTGAAGATAGCAAAAAAGTAAATATGTATTTTGGTCTGATGATTCTTCAATCAATTTACTTTAAATTTGAATCTGGAAAAGGGAATACAAAGTATTCAGAACTTATGAAAAAATCAGGGAATAATTCCAAAGATATTGATTACTTCCTGTCGCTTTTTGCTGAACAGAAATTAATCAAAAACGACAACGAAGGGGAGTACATGCCGACAAATAACTCATCAAATGTTAAACTTGCTGATATTTTTGATCTGATTAATGAAGCAAAGATTGTAATCCCGGCAGGTCAGATGAGAAAAAACCAGGGCGCAGGGAGCATAAAGGATATTTTTGAAAAACTTAGTAATCAGAGAAATAAAGTTCTATCCAATATGACTTTGAAAGATCTGGTAATTTAGCGATTACCTGGTATAGTAACCGAATATAAAGGGGATAAGTATAAACTCCCCCTTTATGTCATCGGGGACTTTACCAAAGGTTTTAGAAAGCTTTATTGCATCGAGACATGATTCATCCAGAGGCTTATTACCGAAGGAGTCGAGAATCTCCACCTTCTGTATCTCTCCATCACGGTTCATTATAAAATACAGTTTAACCTTCTGACCCGGTATAGCCATAATTCGTACACTTCCCGGAGTGTAACTTCCTGTTGCTGCATTATATCCGCCACCGAGATTTGCATTGGCAAGGAGAGGGGGATACCAGTTAGATGCGATCTTGTCTTTCATACTTCTAAAGTAGCTGAAGTTTTTAAACTTCGCAGTATTAAAAGAGAAAGTTCCGCTTGTACTGTAAAATATAGCATTTTTCAAAGTAACATTGTTTTTATCGGGAATTGCAACATCATTAAACATCCCGTCACTGCCCGATGTTCGGGAGGTACTTCCGCTTTTAAAAATCTTTAATACAATTTCTGAATCTTTATTAGACACTCTTGATTTTTCACCAGAAGCTGAACCTGCTGTTCCTGACTGCTGCTTTTGCGTTCCCCTCTTTAACCTGAACTCCAGTGAGTTATTCAGCCACCTATCGCCCTGCTCCCGCGTAATAAAACCTTTCGCAGAAGAATCCCGATCTGAAAGAAGTGTCCGGTTATCTGGCTCTCTCCGGTCATCCTGATTAGTATTGACAATTATATCTCTCCCGGAAAACAGTGCATTATCTTTACTTTTTTTATTCATGTACGATGCAAGTCCTTGAGAGTCAGGAAGGAAAAACGCGGTCATAATAATAATATGCAGAAAAAAAGATATTATCAGCAGAAGGGATAAATTTATTTTATATCGTTCAGTCACGGCTCTTTACTTTTTTTATTTATTTTTAATGTGTATATTAAGAGGAAAATTGTTACAACTATAAACGACCAGGTATAAAATAAATAAGGGTGCGCTATCAAAATACAGCGCACCCTTATACTCTATCATTAACTTAAACTATTTACTGGCTTCGTCTTCAAGAAATTTCATTCTTTCCTCGATAATTTTATCAGCATCCCGTCCTGAAATCGGATCATAATGAGAAAAATCCATTTCAAATGTTGCTTTCCCGCTGGTCATAGCTCTCAGATCAGTACTATATCTAAGCATCTCCGCTTGCGGAACCTGAGCTTTGACTATCTGCATGGTAACAGATGCGTTTTCATTACTGTCCATTCCGAGAACACGACCTCTACGGCTGGTGATATCACTCATTATATCACCCATAAACTCTTTATCTGCCATGATCTTTACTTTCATAATAGGCTCAAGAATCTGCGGCCCCGCCTGCTCCATTGCCATTTTGAATGCTGTTCTTGCTGCAATTTTAAATGCCATTTCTGATGAATCCACATCATGGTATGAACCATAAAAAAGTTCAACACAGACATCTTCAACATGGAATTTGGCAAGAACACCCTCTTCAAGACCTTCACGGAGGCCTTTTTCTACACCCGGTATGTACTGCTTAGGAACAACTCCTCCGACAATACTGTCTACAAATTCAAAGCCTTTTCCTCTTTCAAGAGGTTTAACACGAATATGAACTTCACCCTACTGCCCGTGTCCGCCAGACTGCTTCTTATGTTTATACTGTGCTTCAGCTTTTTTAGTAATTGTCTCTTTATATGCTACACGGGGAATTTTTGTATTAACATCCAGTTTCAGTTTTTCTTTCAAATTTTTGAGAATTATATTCAGCTGCATCTCGCCCATACCTGACAAGACTGACTCGGAAGTTGACGCATTAAATCCATATTTTATGGTAGGATTTTCATCAGCCATTTTATTGAGGAACTGCCCGATTTTATCCTCTTCACCTCTTTTGGCTGCTTCAACAGCATAGGAGAAAACAGGCTGCGGAAGTTCGATTACAGGAAGAACAACCGGATTCTTCGGATCACATAAAGTATCAAGAGTTGTCGTCTTATCAAGCTTAACGAGTACACAGATATCTCCAGTGCAGACTCTGGCCATTTCCACCTGTTTGTGTCCAACCATAGTATATATTTTTGCAACTCTCTCTTTAATGTTTTTAGTAGTATTAAAAACTTCAGTTTCCGGATTCATTGTTCCGGATAAAACTTTAACATAGTTAAATCTTCCGGCGTACTGATCTATTGCTGTTTTCCATACAACTGCCCTTAAAGGACCAGTCTCATTCATGGCAACAGCAACAGGCTTTTCAGGATGAAACGGTTCATGCCCTTTATATGATTTACCCACCTGAGGAGAAGGTGTATAATTCTTTATTACTCTTATAAGATTTTTAATACCTTTAATTTTAGTTGCTGATCCGCATATAATCGGAGTCAGTTTCCCCGCAGTGAGCTGAACTCTGATCCCATGCCTGATCTCTTCTTCTGTTAAAGTTTCACCTGCAAGGAACTTCTCTATAAGCTCATCTGTTCCCTCTGCTCCAAGCTCTATAAGATTAAGTCTTTCAAGTTCAGCAAGTTCCTGTAACTCAGCCGGTATTTCACCGATAGTTACATCCCTGCCGTCACCCTTTGGTGTATATAACTTCATCTGAATAATATCTACAACACCCTTAAATGTTTCACCTTCACCATTAGGAATACACAAGGTAGCAACTTTTACACCGAGTTTTGTTTTGAGATTTTCAATTACATTTTCGTAATTGGCTCTCTCTTTATCCATCTTGTTAACAAATACTATTCTTGGAATATTATGCTCTTCCAGATATCTCCATGCTTTTTCAGTTTCGATCTGAACCCCGTCAACCGAATCAACAACAAGTATCGCAGTTTCAACTGCCTGAAGTGCGGCATGAGCCTCTCCGACAAAATCCGCTGTACCAGGTGTATCTATTATATTAATTTTAACATCATCAAATTCTACAAAAGCCAGAGTTGTTTTTACTGAAATTTTTCTTTCTTTTTCATCATCCTCGTAATCTGAGACCAGTGTTCCGCTTTCAACGTTACCCATTTTTTCAACCTGATTGCTTACGAAAAGCATCGATTCAAGCAGTGTTGATTTACCCGTTCCACCATGTCCAATAATTGCTACGTTCCGGATCTCACCAGTCTTATACTCTCTTAACATTAAAGAACCTCCTGTGTTATCTCATCCATTGTATTGTTTGTAATGAAACTTTTATTTACACCAGAAATAAACCGGTTTATCCAACAAAGTATCCCATAACCGAGTCAACTAGAAGGATTAAGATACTCTCACAAATAAAGATTAACCGTTTTATTTATGCTATATTGTTCCAGACCAAAGCAGAGAATAAACTTTTAAAAATGTTCTTACAGACTTCTTTTACTTCTAGAAAAATTGTCTTAACCCCATTAACAGTGGAAGTTTAATTCCCCGTTATTATCTTCACAACAAAAAGAATTTCTGACATTTTTTCAGCAGATACGTATTTTAAAATTTTAAATTGATGAAAAGATTGACAATAGTCCAACAGAACTTATAGGGGATCTTTTTTTTTGTAAAGCCTTTTATTTTACCGGACATATAATGGAGTATATTTTAAAAAATTTCAAACGTGATCATACCTTTAACCTTCGACTCCGGAAAAATTTAACAATCAGTATTATTAAAATACTCGCAATAAAGAGCATAGAGAGATACAACAGCACATCTCCATACTTAGTATATAAAGTGCTTACATTCTGAGATGTGTCAATTTCTCCAGTGAGAAAAGTTTTCTTCAAAATCGGGACCGACCTGACAGGTCTGCCATGCGGATCTATGATTGAAGTCACACCGGTGTTCCCCGCCCTGACCATCCAAATACCGTTTTCCACGGCACGGAACACGGATGCTGAATAGTGCTGATAGTGACCATTATAAGCGTCGGTCCACCCGTCGTTAGTAATATTAACAAGAAAATCCGCACCCATATTCCGATATTCTCTGCAGAGTCTGTAAAAAATGCCCTCATAGCAGATTAATGATCCGAACTTCAGCCCGTCAGCTTTAAAAAGTTCAGGTTTGTTTCCCGGTACAAAGTCTGATCCTCCGAAACTTTCAACAAGCCGCTTCACGGGCACAAACCATTTATCATAGGGAAACCACTCTCCGAAAGGGACAAGATTGATTTTAGGATAGGTTTTAACCACCTCTCCATCACCTCCGATTAACACTGCATTATTCTGAGGGAAGTACCTCATCCCCTTGTCAGTTTTTTTGACTGTAAGCCCTATTTCTCCCGTAAGAAGCGGTTTACCGGTCTCCCTTATAAAACTTTTAAGTTGCTGATCAAAACGGTCAATATCCCCGGTTAAAGACCTGAATGATATAAGCTCAAGAGTTGCCGATTCGGACCAGATAATTAAATCGGGATTGGAAGATAAAGACTCCCTCGTGTAATATATTAACTCTGCAAGGTATCTGAATCTGTTACCAGACCAGTTCTCCCAGGGTGAAATACAGGACTGCACAAGAGCAACCTTAAGTTTCCTGCCGTTACCATTGTCCGTCGTATAAGATAGACGTATTACCCCTGCAATAGTTATTAGAATAACAACAAGAAAAACGGAAACAACTCTTTTGAAATATGAATTACTTACATAATCTTTTACCCTGGATGGTCCGGTTTTAAAAGCGAGTATATAATCCGATAAAACAGTATTAAACATAATAAGAATAAAATTTATTCCCAATATCCCTATGACAGAAGCAGCCTGAATAAATGGAATAAACGGATACTGTGAATACC
>JBBRFT010000243.1:0-5641 GCA_038241375.1 Spirochaetota bacterium | reverse complement strand
TTATGTCTTTGATAATCTGATGCCCTGTAGAATAGATGATTATTCATCGGCATCATGGAGGAATATTTCCGGGGTCGATTTTAATTACGAAGTATTAAAGAGAAGTCTTTATTTTGCACCGGTTTTCAAGTGGGGGATATACGGCACAGATTCTTCCTTTGATTCTGAAGAGAATGTTTTTGCTGCAGGTGCTAAATTGTTTTACACTTCGGGTAAAATCAGATTGGAGGCTTTATATCTTTTTGATACCCGTGACTCGTTAAATGACGGTATACTGATGTTTTCAGCAGGTGCGGTTTACTGATAGTTTGCCACATTACAGGCGTATGAGTAAAGAGTAGCGTTCTGTCTGAGAATACCTTCGATATCCTGTATGGTATTTCCAATTGAAGTTCTTGCGTCGATGAATGACTGTTTCTGATGTTTTGTCATGTTTTGTCTGTCATCAATATTTTTACCCGATGTAAATTCATCAATCCGCACGATATGTTTTTTAAGGTTGGTGTAAATCCGTTTTATACTTGCAGACATTTCGTATATAAAGATAAAACGCATTGTCAGTTCCTTATTTCCTGATAGTTTATCGAAAACCTGCTTGCCTGTATTATCTATTTTTGCCTGATAATAGGTTATTGACCTGGGATAGTTTGTAAGTTCCCTGTAGTAGGTTTCAAGCTTTTCAAGTTGCTGAATTCCGTCTATTTCAAGATTTCTTACTATGTCATCAAATTCGGTCGATTCCAGTTTAATTTCTTTCGGGAAAACGTCAGAGTCATAGATGTTTTTTATAAGTCCCGATATTCTTTCTTTGTGAGTTTCGGCGTTGTTAATTACCTCTTCGATGAAAATTTCAGGCTCTATTGCTGTATCTTCATATTCTGCAGCTTTGTAATTGTCCTCACGGGATTTACTGAAGTCGGGTATTGCCTCATTTGAAAATTTATCCTCTTTATGCCGGTTCGCAATCTGCTGAAAAACATGGCTTTCACCTGAATGAAATCTTTCAAGTTTGATGATCTCGACTTTTCTATCATCTTTGTTATATCTTAATCCGAAAATGTTTCCCAGCGGATCGATATATCTGTTGTTAAGGTCATAAACCGATACTCTGGAGGTATCGATCTGACTCACATCGTTTATTCTTATTATACGTTTTTTCATTATATTACAGGTCTGAACATTTGAACTCATTGATTGGACTGTTGAATTCTACGGCTATGTAGGAATCTCCTTTGGATGAGAACATCGAGAATTTTCGAGCTGCCGGGGACGGATTATTCTGAAGAAGACCTGTTCTGACAATCTGACCTTGTACGGACATTTTCTGTTTATCAAGAGTAAAATTCAGAATTACAGGCATGCCCGCGGGAACTCTTGCGTCGCTTGCGATGAAGACGCCTCCGCAGCTTATGTCTATGATTACACCTTTAGCTTTTTTAGGTATGGTTAAATCAATGTTAATATCGTCAGGATTACCCACATAATAGTCGAATTTTGTCTTTATCGAACAGGAGTACCTGGCAAATTTTCTTTTATCTGAATCAGTCATATAAATCCCCCGTAATGCTTGAAAGGCAGATAATATTCTGCTATTTATATAATTTAATGTCAAGTCATGTTTTAATGGAGGATTCATTTTTAAAACGGTAGCGAATTATTTTAAGCGGTGCGTATGCTTCGCATACGCTGAAA
This sequence comes from Spirochaetota bacterium, assembly GCA_038241375.1. Taxonomy (GTDB): domain Bacteria; phylum Spirochaetota; class UBA4802; order UBA4802; family UBA5550; genus WRGT01. The sequence continues at coordinate 3,949 of JBBRFT010000243.1, read as the reverse complement.
TGGGGGATTACGGGGGCGCTGCCCCCGTAATCCCCCATTTCAGGCGCAGCGCACAGCGCTGTGGCCCCAAAAATAATTTGATACCTTTTAAAACAATTAAGAATATGTGAAAAGTTTACATGGTTGTTTAATTCCAAATATAATAAATTTGCTATTTTTGGTTTACAGTTTACGTTTGTAAGATATAATGACGATATAATTTCTCTGAATTAAGAGAATCTTCGCACAAACAACATGAAAACAGGTAAGCATATGTCAGAAAATAATACTAAATATATATTTGTCACAGGCGGGGTCTGCTCATCCCTGGGAAAGGGTATTTCCGTAGCATCTCTGGGGCTTCTTCTCGAAGGGCATGGCTATAAAGTTACAATTGTCAAGATGGATCCCTATCTCAATATTGATCCTGGTACAATGAGTCCTTTTCAGCACGGAGAGGTTTATGTAACCGAAGATGGCGCTGAAACAGATCTTGACCTGGGATATTACGAAAGATTCACTAATTCGAAGCTCTCCAGAAAGAATTCAGTCTCAACGGGTCAGATATACAATACCGTTATCCAGAGGGAGAGAAGGGGTGATTATCTCGGAAGGACGGTTCAGGTTATCCCTCATATTACAAATGAAATTAAAAAACGGATTTATGATGTATCTTCAGATGATGCCCTTGATTTTGTCCTGGTTGAAATCGGAGGAACTGTTGGAGATATTGAGTCTATACCTTTTCTTGAATCAATCCGTCAGATAAGACAGGAGCTTGGAAGAACAAGAGTAATGAATGTGCATCTTACACTTGTGCCTACTATTTCTGTTGCGGGAGAGCAGAAAACAAAACCGACACAGCACTCTGTTAAGGAACTTATGCAGCTTGGAATAATTCCTGATATACTTCTTGCACGGGTGGGATTTCCCCTTGAGCAGGATATGAAGGCCAAAATTGCCCTTTTTTGTAATGTCTCTGAACGTAATGTTATATCCGCCGAGGATATAACCGGATCAATATATGAGATTCCATTTATGTTTCAGAAGAACGAATTTGATATTATTACTCTGGAACATTTTAATCTCCCCATTAATAAAAGCAAACTTCCGGCCTGGGAGAATTTTATAACAACTTACAGGAATCCGAAACACACTGTAAAAATTGCAGTTGTGGGAAAGTATATTCAGCTTCAGGATGCCTACCGGTCAATTTACGACGCTCTGATGCATGGAGCGGTGGCCAACGAAGCCGAGCTTGAAATAGTAAGATTTGACTCTGAAGATCTTGAGAGCTGCGGCTGTAACGATCTGAAAGAGAAATTTTCCGGTATTAACGGAATTCTTGTACCTGGCGGATTCGGCAACAGGGGGATAGAGGGAAAAATTGCAACTATCACTCATGCCAGAACTGAGGGGATTCCATTTTTCGGTATCTGTCTTGGAATGCAGTGTGCAGTAATTGAATTTGCGCGTAATGTATGCGGTTTTGTAAACGCAAATTCCACTGAGTTTAACGATCAGACCCCATATCCTGTAATATCTCTTCTTGAAGAGCAGGAGATTATTGCGGAGAAAGGGGGGACGATGAGACTGGGGGCTTATCACTGCGAGTTTACCCCGGGAAGTAAGATCAGCGCAATATACGGAAAAGAGTCTGTTATGGAGAGACATAGACACCGTTTTGAATTTACCATGAAATACAAACAGGCATTTGAGGACAAGGGGATGATAATCGGCGGAATCTATCCGAGAAACAATCTTGTCGAAACAGTAGAGATTCAGGATCACCCCTGGTTTGTAGCGACCCAGTATCACCCGGAATTCAAGTCGAAACCGGTTAATCCGCACCCTCTTTTTAAAGATTTTATAAGAGCATCAATAGAGAATAGTAATAAATAGGATTTTAAGGGTAGCAAATTATTTTTGGAGTACAGCGTGCGGCATAATGCCCCCGAAAATAATTCGCTGCCGATTTTAAGTTCCCCATCCGAAAAGAATTATAATTGACAGAATGAATGAACCTGTTCAATATTCAGTTATGAATGAAACAATAAATTTTGATAAACTTGAAGCTCTTGAGAGACAGGTTTCGAACCTCTCGAAGCTGGTTGAAATAAATGGTATTATAAACTCCACACTGAATATCAATCGTCTTCTTTCTATTATTATGGAGATGATAAAAGATATAATGGAGACTGAAACCAGCACTCTTCTGCTTTATGATGATGATAAAGAGGAACTTGTTTTTAAAGTTGCTCTTGGCGAAGCCGGGGATGAACTCAGAGAGAAATATCGAGTAAAGTTAGGGCAGGGTGTAGCCGGCTGGGTCGCTCAGAATAGAAAAAATCTTCTTGTTAATGATGCATACCAAGACCCACGATTCGATCCGATGTACGACAAGAATACAGGTTTTACCACAAAGGCTATCCTCTGTGCCCCTCTCCTTTTTAAAGGGAAGCTCCTTGGTGTAATCCAGGCGATAAATCCACTTGATAAAGAGGGCTTTGATGAAAATGATATCAATCTTTTCCGCGTTTTCTCCAGTCAGGCTGCTCTTGCTGTTCAGAATGCAATTTTCTTTCAGAAGGCAATTGAAGAGGAACGTCTGGATGGAGAGCTTCAGTCTGCGAAAATAATTCAGGATTCTCTAACTCCTCCGATAAATTTTGTCAGTGATAATTTTGATATTGCAGCGCGTTCTCTTTCGGCTAGAGAGGTGGGGGGAGCTTTTCATTTTTTTAGAGAGTTTGAAAAGGGAGTTTACCTCTTCACTCTCGGTAATCTGAATGTTAAAGGGATCCCCGGCGCCATCAGGGCTTCAACAATCGCGGGTTTGATAAGGGCAATGTATGAACTCGATATCCGTGAACCTGATGTTATCATAGATATGATCAATAATCACTGCCAGGAGGAGATCGGATGCAGTACCGGTTTTTCGCTCTTTATAAGTCTTATCGACTTGAATAATATGAAAATAAAATTTATAAATGCCGGAGATGCCTATCCGATTCTCATTAGGGATAATAAAGCAGCTTATCTCCGTTTTATCAAACGATCCTGCGGATATCCCGGCAGTGAAAATTTTACAGCCGGTAAGGTCGAGCTGGATCTGCATCACGATGACAGCTTTGTTGTTTTTTCAAGCAGTCTTACCGGGCTTAGAAATGCTGATGGGAAACCCCTTGGTTTATCGGGGATTGTCCGTTTTATTGAAAAAAGAACCGGTTCCAGAGGTGAAATTATTGATTTGTTACTGGATCATGCGTATAATTATACAGGCGGGGTGGAGAGACGAAAAGATCTTTCGGTAGTCTCTTTCGCCATAAAGTGAAGGTAAACTATGAGTGAATTTGTTTCAGTTATATTCTGCAGAAGATGCGGTTCCAGGTATGTCGAAATTAAGGAGTGGAAAAGCGGATCTGCACTGGTTCATTGCCGGACATGCGGAAACAATACCGAACTTAATGGTTTTACTCTTGGAAGATGCCAGGTTACAAAAAAAGAACTGGATATTGCCAGAAACACTTCTGCGGGTGTGAATGAGTTTGAAAAGTAGAATTATAAATAATAACATCCTCAAAAGATAAAATACCGCAAAAGAAAAGGAGTAATTACCGCACAGGCGGGAACTACTCCTTATAATAATGTAATGCAGATTATCTGGTTTTGAAAATTCTTTTAAAAATTACGCTTAGAAAAAAGAAAGCAAGTCTGAACAATCTTCCAATTCTCAGCGGATTTGTAATAATTCTATAGAACCAGTCGAGCCCGTTCTCCATGAACCATGCCGGCGCTTTTTTAATTTCACCGGATATGGTATCAAGACTCCCTCCGACACTGATAAAGACAGTATTTTTGAATTCATTTTTAATCTTATATATCCATTTGTCCTCTTTCGGAAACCCGAGTCCGACAAATACAACATTAGCTTCCGATTTTCTGATCGCTTCTATTACAGATTTTTCCC
>JBBRFT010000242.1:0-5647 GCA_038241375.1 Spirochaetota bacterium | reverse complement strand
GGTTTAATCTTAAGAAGGGGGCAAATGTTCTCAACCTGAGAATTACGCTGGACAGCAGCAGATCATTGTCACCCTACAAGTTTGATTACAATAAGTCCTTTAAAGAATTTCAGAATTTTTCTATAATGAGAATGGCCGAAGGTTTGAAAATGGAAGTTCCGGATGAAAATTTTAAAAAAAATTTTCATCAGTGCAAGATAACGCTTTTTAATAATAATCCTGGTGATTTTGATTTTGAAAAAATCGAAGGTTTCAGAAATCTCTATTTTTTCTGTTATTCAATGAACAGAGCCGGACTTGAGGTCGAAGCTGAAAAGCTTTTTAACCGGATGCTGGACAAATTTAATTATAACATTAAGAGTCCTGAATATATACCGGTAATCAGTGCATCCTGGCTGCTTAATTCTTTTTATGAATGTTATATCCATAGAAGAGACTCTGAATTTCTTCAGGTATATTTTCCGGTTATACGTAAGCTCGGGGATTACATCTATAAGTTTTCTACCAGCATGCACTCTGTCGCGCAGCTCCCGGGTAATACCCGTGGCAATCATTATATACGGGAAGCCACTGAATCTGATTTTATGATAATTCTCTCCGCCATGATAAATGTATCTTATCTTTCAAGGTGTATGGGTATTTTTGGAGATGAAGTAAAGTATAAAAATGAATCGGAAAGGATTCAGTCTATAATTAAAAACGTGATAGAAAAACGGAGATTAATCTCTCTGGATAATTTTTCATCTTTCAGCTCTTTAATTTCACTGCCTGATGCTATTGTTTCGGGATATAAAGAAGATGATTATAATGATTTTTTCTCAAGTTTTGCAGATGAGAGAAATTTTCCGTTATTTGAACGTCTTTCGGGAATTGATCTTTTTTCAAGCGCTTTAGTTTTAATTCATTTAATATCACTTAAAGATCAGAGATTTAATCTTTTCAGTAAAAAGTTTTTTTCATTGATCGATGATTATTTTATACTTCCTGAGTTTATGGATCCAGTGCTTAAAAGAGGGGTGAGAGGAGATGGTAATATGAAAATTACTGCCGCTCTTATTCTTATTATTCAGAGGAACAGGGTCTTTCTTGATCGGCCCGATCGGCTTGAGCTTTTTACGGTACCTGAAGCTCACTGGTTTAAACCGGGGAACAAGATTAAAGTCGATAACGCCCTTACACGATACGGTAAAATTTCATTTTTATCAGAAGCCTCCGATGATGAGATAAAAATAACTTTTACCGGACTTCCTAAATTTATTCCTTCTGATATTATGATAAATTTTCCGGTGGAAACAACGATAATAGAATCGGATGATTTTATCCTCAAAAGAAAATCCGGTAATAGCTATATTATCAACGGCTGGCCCGCAGTAATTAGATTCTCATTAATTAAAAAGAATAGCCCGGCCGGGACCTCAATTTAACGCTGAAAGAATATTTACTATAAAGTATTTTATTAAAATTGAGACAGTTATAACATCAGTTAAAAAATCTGGTTATTAAATGAGAGGAATATGCTTGTTCCATTTCTTATAACAGCAATTATTATTCTGGGAGCGATAGTTTTTTATCTCTATTATCTTGCTCCTAAACTTAATCCTAAGAATAAAGCTGAAATTCTTCTGGCCGAGAATCGGATAGAAGAAGCAATAGTTGAATTTAAAAAAGTTCTTGAACAACGCCCTCTTGACGTAGCAATTCACTGGCGATTGTCAGGTCTCTATTTGAGCCAGGATAAAATAGATCTGGCAGTTAATCATCTTGAAAGTATTGCAGAAATAAACCGTTTTAATGCTGATGTTGAAAAGGGCGATGTCTATAAACTTCTTGCAGATCTTTATCTTCAAAGAGGGGATAAATTAAAAGCTTTTGAAAAATTTTATGAACTTCTGAAAGAGTATCCAAGTGATTCGGAGGCATTGTATCATGTTGGTTTCATGTCATTGGGGCAGGAAATATTTGAAATAGCATATAGACATCTTGAAACTCTTTCCCGATTAAAAAAGAAAAATTTTGAAATACTATTTGGAGCAGGAATCGCAGCTCTGCAGAGTCAGCGAACAACCGAATCGATTGCGCTTTTTGGTGAAGCTCTTTCTCTCCAACCCGATTCAGATATAACAAATATTGCCATGGCCTTTGCTTTATATCGAAAAAAGGATTTTAAGACTGCTGTAAATTATGCAAAACATATTGTCGACAATTCAAAAGATGAGGATGCTCTTTTGGTAGCAAAAAGATTACTGGCATTTTTATATATTGAGACAAAAAAGAATGCCATGGCGATAAAACTTTTTGATGATCTGAAGGAGTACTGCGTTCAGAATGGCTACGATGAGGAATTAAAAGTTATGTTGTACGACTTCGGTTTTTCTAATCTTGTTGATGAAAGAAGGGAGGAAGCCTATGCCATTTGGAATCAGCTTTATCAGAAAGAGAGAAATTTCAGGAATGTACTGGATCTTGTTACAAGGCTCAGGAAAGAGATGGAAATTAAACCTGGAGCAAAGCCCGATGACTCCAAACCTGTAATAACTGAGGCGGCGAACTGGAAAGAAAAAGCATTTCCTGATAGATTTCTATGGAATATCTGCGGGTTAAAAAGTGAGAACGAGATGGATCTGCAGAGTATTATCGCAGCTGGGAGAACTTCAGGTTCAAAAGAAAAAAAAATCTCCGATGATTCTGAAAGTACTAAAGAGTCTGCTTCAACTATACAAGAGATGTATAAACTTGATGCTGACAGTTTCAGAAGTGCATCTTATCGGGTTTGTGAAAAATTAGGACTTGTTATTGATGAAATTATGACAACATATCGCGAGTCAGATGGCGTTGATTTTATGGCAACGCAGAAAGAGGGGAAGGTTAAGACGCTCATATGGGTCAGAAGATGGAAAGATGCCAATATTGGCGAGATTCCGCTTAGAAATTTTGCTCAGGCGATAAATGATTCCAAGGCTAAACAGGGTTTTTTTATTACAACTTCTCCTCTTTCACCGGCCGGAGAGAGTGCTCTGAAGGGGTTGAGTAAAGTAACTGTTGTTTTTCCAGACGAACTTGCTGCATTATTAAAAGGACTGGTTTAGAACTTAATACATGAAAATTCAGGATACTGCCGTAGTTAAAATTAATGATATATCTGCCAGCGATTATTTCAAGGTAAGCCGGAAGAACTATCCGGATAATCTGATTTATTCCCTGAAACAGTCGGGAATGCTTGAAGTTCCTGTTCTTATAAAAACAGATTCAGGTTATGATATTTTTACATGTCATAACCGTATAAAGATACTCCGTGAATCGGGTGTCGAGGATTTAACATGTTCTATACTCGACAAAGCTGAAGTTGAATTATTTATGAAACATGTTTCGTTAAAAGCATACAGAAATGAACTTGGACCTTACGGCAAACTTAAAGTACTATCACTGTTTGATATTCATTTTAAAGCAGAACTGCTGACAGTAAAAGACTTCTGCAGTAAAGTTCTTAAACTTCCTCTGGATGTAATTGAAAACGGGATTTATTTGAGGAAAATCCTGAGTTTTCCAGTGTCACTGATCGATTATCTTGATGAAAAAGATATAAGTTTTAAAACAATAAAAGACCTGTCACGGATGCCTGAAGATTGGCTGAATCTTATCGACAGCTGGCTAAAAAACATTCAGGTAAGAGTTAATATATTTAGAATGCTGGCCGATTATCTTTTTGATATTTACAGGCGAGGAGACAATATTACTTCCTTGGAACTTCTTTCATATGGCGATGATAAAACTTTGTACGATGTGATTTTCAGTATCAGGTTCCCTGAGTTCTCTAAGTTGAAGAGCAGGTCAGAGAGTATTATAAATGATTTATCTGGCGGAGGTTTATCGATTGACTTTCCCGATTATTTCGAGAGAAAAATTTTTACAATAAAGCTTGATATAGATAAACGAACTGATTGTGACCTGCAGCTGAAAAAAATCAGAGATATAGATGCAGGAAAAATAAAAGATCTTATATCTCTCCTTTAATATTAGTGCAGAGTATCACCTTCGTCCTCTTTTGATTCTTTAGGATTAAGAATATCCGTGAAATTTGACAATGACAGAATTATACTGTTAAATATAAACCCCGTCATAATAAATTTTGTAAATTTTTCATTGGTGCTGTAGAGGGTGAATAACTGGTGTGTTACGTAAATGCAGTTATCCATAATCTCCTGGAGCAGAAGATCCCTGTCCGATTTTTTTTCTTCCGGGGATGATTTTTTTATTTTCGAAGCCTGTTTAGATTCATATATAATAGCTTCTAGAAGATTTTGAAAAAACTTATCAAAATCTTCTGTATACTTTACTTCGAATCCGTTTAATAATTTAATCATTTATCATTTACTTGTTTTTTAATATTGTCAAATTTGTCTTTAAGAAGGTTCCCCAGGCTTGAAGACGAGGCTTCATTTCCGTTCTTAAGGAACGAATTATAATCGCTTTGCTCTTCTTTCTTTTGAGCCCCGGTTTCGCTTAGTATAAGTTTTTTAGATGATGCCTGAATATCTTTTACAGTTACGATCAATTCTTTACCCGTCGTATAATTTTTCTGTATATCATTTGAACCTGAAAGCTCATTCTTCGGGATAAAGCCCAGCATGCCGTTTTCAAGTCTTAAATTCACGCCGCTGTTGTTTACACTTTCGATTATACCTTTATGTGTTTCATTCATCATGCTGTTTGATGATGTCTGCCATGGATCTGATTCTCCAGTCATAAGCTGCATTGATATTTTTCTGCTGTCACGATCTATTGAAACTATCATGGAGTTAACAATATCGCCACGCTTCAGTACATCTTCGGCTTTGTTAATTCTTTTTGTGTGACTCATTTTTGAAACGTGTATAAAGCCTTCAATACCAGGTTCTATCTCAACGAAGGCTCCCTGCGGTATCAGGTTAACAACTTTACAGCTGAGTACCTGGTTTTCACTGTAGTTTTTAATATTCGTCCATGGCTCATCAATGAGCTGTTTTAAGCTTAATGTAATTTTGTTTTTATTCCAGTCTATACCGATTATTTTTGCTTTAACTTCATCCCCTTCTTTAAAAACAGAAAGGTCAGCAGATCTGCTCCATGATATCTCAGACTTAGGTATCATCCCCTCGATACCATCAAGGCTTACAAACATTCCAAAATCATGCTTAGATGCGATTGTTCCAGAAATTGTATCCCCTTCTTTAAGGCTTGTTTTCAGGCTGGCTTCCTTCTCTTTTTTTGCTTCATCGAGAAGAACTCTTCTTGAGAGAATTATATTTTTACCATTTTCTTTAAATTCAATTATTTTAAAGACAAAACTCTTGTTTAAATATTTAGATTTGTCATCAGAGGCTTTTGTGTCTATCTGGGAGAAGGGGCAGAAGCATCGGTGACCGGAAATGGTGACATTGTATCCCCCTTTTACTTCTGCAGAGACAAGCCCTTCGATAGGCATATTGTTCTGAAACGCAGTAAGGAGGAGTTCGGGAGTCACTTCACCGGAGCCGATTTTTAATCCAGCTTTAATTTCGCCTCTTTTTACAGAGGTTATATAAACGGTTATCAAATCCCCTTTTTTGTACAGGATGTTTCCGGTTTTGTCTTTCAGTTCACTTGTATCCATCAAGGCTTCACTCTTACC
>JBBRFT010000241.1:0-5652 GCA_038241375.1 Spirochaetota bacterium | reverse complement strand
TAGAGTAGATGAACTTAAAAGAGAGCTCCGCAGTCAGCATATTAAAAGGCTTAATGCCAACGGTTGTAATGTAGATCAGGGGATTATATTTATCGATATGGTTTCATGTTTCGAAAAGATCGGAGATCACGCGTACAGTATCGCAGAGAGTATTTCCGGTAAAGTTAAGTTTTAAATTTAAACAGGCGTTTTAAATGAAAGAGCCCGTAATCGATACGGGCTCTTTCATTCAAGTAAAATGCATATCCGGTGAATAATATTTAGAACTGAGAAGTGGTTGATATACTCACATTTCTGATCTGCTCATCATCTCCATCAATCTCTCCATCCCCATTCTTATCCTCATAAGTAATAAGATAATTAAAATCGATTGAAACCCCCTCTGCAACACCGAGACCGACAACTCCCCCGACAACTGTACTCTCCGTTTTCCACTGAATCTTTTCAACATTATTCTGCACATAATAAATTTTTGCCTTAGAGATAAGCGGGAATAAATCTTTATTCAAAGCCAGTTCACCTTTAAGAGATTTATCTTTAATTTCCCCCTCTCTGCCCCATCTCATATCCTGATACTCTGCCTTACCGGTAATGATATTAAAAGTTTAATTTAAGTCCGGCAAGATACCCCTTTGAAGATATAGCCTGATTAAGCTTGTACTTCTTTGTTGTAACATACAGGTCGGTAACATCTTTTACATACTTTGCCTGCTCAAGATCATATGTATCGTTGTAATAACCGAAAATAAAATCATCGGACTGCTGCCTGTAATCACCGTAAATTTCGAACAAGCTGCCGCCGCTTATACGAACACTGGGAGCAGTATATCCCCAACCGCCGGTATTTACAGATTGTGAAAACTGAGTATAAATATCGATTTCAAAGTATTCAGCATCAATAAGTCTTAATCCGGCGTCCGCAGCCCAAAATCCGGTTCTTGATCTTTCATCTTAATAGCTTCGTAAATCAGTCTTTTCCATATCAGAAACAATACCGGAATCAATCAAAGACTGTAATGCTAAGACGGCATTCGGGTCACCTTCAAGTCTATCTCTATAATAATCGATTTCAGTTACATACCTTTCATCCTCAGGGTATAAATCTATTTCATCAGGATAACCGTCATCGTCAGTGTCGCGGAGCCCTTTGTATTCATTATTATCACCAGCGATGGAACCGCCGATCTGCAGCCTGCTGAATGGTTTAACATAGATTCTCCCTCCCCCCATAACCGCGCGGTTCTTTCTGAAGAGCTCCTCGAAATTAATAAACTCTGAGAAAAAATCAAGTATAAATTGATCCGGTGCGCCTATTCGGAGTCGACAAAACTTCTATCATTTAAATAAACACATGAGATGGTACGGGTCGGAGCACCGGAGTTTAAACTCCATTTACACAATCAAACTCCGGTCTCTACAAAATTCTGTAAAAGTTTTATTCCATGCTCGGTCATGTACGATTCGGGATGGAACTGTATTCCAAACACAGGGAGCTCTTTATGGCTCACACCCTGTATTACTCCATCGGATGAGTATGCTTCAATCTCCAGCGATTCAGGAAAAGTCTCTTTCTCGGCACAGAGCGAATGATACCTTACAGCCTTAAATCTCTGTGGCAGGTCACGGAAAATGTTTTCGCCAGTGTGACTTATTACATCTTGTTTTCCGTGTACAATTCCGGGAGCACGTACTATCCGTCCGCCATATTCCTGAACGATGGCCTGCATACCGAGACATATGCCAAGAAGCGGAAGGCCGGGATTCCGTCTTATAACTTCAAGTGTAATCCCTGCGTTATCGGGATTTGACGGCCCGGGTGATATTACAATCGATGTATATTTTTCAAAATCTATTGTTTCTATATCATGGTCATTCATTATCACTTCAACATCATGCCCCATGGACTCAAAACAGTGAACAATGTTATATGAAAAAGAATCGTAATTATCAATCATCAGTATCATAAATTTCTCCTCCCCATCCGCCCTTTGGGCACCTTCCCCATGAAAGATTGGGAAGGTATTTTTATAGAAAACTTAAACATGGAACATCACACCGCAAATCCTAAACTGACCGTCAGAGCTCTAAGCTTGTTATCTATCTCGGCAGATTCCTTTTCCGGAACGCTGTCGTAAACAATACCTGCTCCAGCCTGAAGATGCACTCCATCTTCGTCGAAAAACGCGCTACGTATCGTAATACATGTATCGCTGGTTTTATTAAATCCGAAATATCCCACAGCTCCGGCATAGGCCTCGCGCGGCACTACTTCCACTTCATTTATAATCTCTACTGCACGAACCTTTGGCGCACCTGTTACAGTCCCCGCAGGAAAGCTGTATCTGAATGCATCCACTATTGATGATCCGCTTTTCATTACACCTTTTACATCGGAAACTATATGCATTACGTGTGAATAGTCCTCAACCTTCATGAATTTTGAAACTGAAACACTCCCCCTCTCGGCGATCCGGCTAAGATCGTTTCTGGCAAGGTCAACAAGCATGAGATGCTCTGCCATCTCTTTTCTGTCGAGAAGAAGATCTTTTCTGACACTTTTTTTATCCTTCGGGGATTCGGGAATAGGTGCAGTTCCCGCTATAGGTTTTAGATACATTATATTTTTTCTTATTTTGAGATGAGTCTCGGGTGAACAGCCGGTGATGTAGCGTTTACCCATCTTAAGCATATACATATACGGCGAGGGGTTTACACTTCGTATCTTTAAGTAAAAGTTATAAGGTGTAATTTTTTCTTTGACCTCCATCCTTCTGCTAAGCACTGCCTGTATAATCTCACCGCCGGCAATAAGTTCTTTTACATCATTAACTTTGCTGATAAAATGAGCATCGCTCTCCATGTACTCCATTGTTACATCTGCGGGTCTTGAAGGGAGATAACTTATTTTTTCACTTATAATTATTTTCAATATATACGACTCAAGCTCTGCAAGTCTTTCATTTGTTTTCTGAACAAGATGATGTATTTCACCTTCCGATGTATAGATTGATGCTGATACATAAAATTTTTCTGTATAATTGTCGTAAACAATAAATTCATCAACCAGAAGAAGTTCTGCCATTGGATGATTGTCATCAAACTTAACTTCACGACGAAGCACTCCTGTTTTGTTTATAGCCTCGTATCCGATATATCCGGCATAACCGCCATTAAAATCTCCAAACTGATCGGTGTCGGGTGAATTAAATTTCTTCAGCTCTTCATCAAGAAATTCAAAAACAGACTTTTCAATTCTGGCAGAAACACCTTTCTTCTGCTGTATAATATGATCACTGTAAGCTGTTATAACAACCGAAGGATTAAAACAGAGATATGAGAATCTCCCCTTAGTCTTTGTCTTGCCGGCACTCTCCAGAAATATAAAATGCTCATCATCCCTCATCGCCTTGAGGAGTGAGAGAAAATCGAAAGAGCTTATATTCAGCTCTCTGAAAAGCGGTATCCGGTTGTACTCTGCTGCAAGTGCTTCAATGCCCGGTTTATAATAGTTCATCTTAATTCTCCTTAAAATAAAAAAGCTGCGGTTTGCCTCCGCAGCTTGAATCATAGTTCTGCCAGAAAGCGGGAATCCCTCTTCCAGGCTTTAGATGGCCATGAAAAAGGTTTATTTAATAATGAAACGCCATCCGCAAAAATTTATCTGTAAATATTTCATAAGTTTATCCTTTTTATCTCGTACTTCACTATGTTTCTATATATAGAAACATAGTGAAAATTGTCAAATATTTTTTATTTTTTTTAAATAAATAATGGGTAGCGAATTATTTTCCGGGGGGGGTGTATCCCTTCTCGAAAAAAGGTATAAAATAGAACACGATTATGAAAATCACATAAGAATGTCCGGATAGAAATGCTGTAGTACTTAAGGCAGAACTTCTCTCATAACACGGATAGTATTCTCACCCATTATTTTTCTAATATCAGATTCAGAAAATCCGCGTTTAATCAGTGCATCGGTTATATATATCATCCTCGCAGAGTCTACCGGAACAGTTACGCCACCGTCAAAGTCTGAACCAAGAGCAACATGATCGACCCCTGCCAGTTTTACAATATATTCGATTGTATTAACAATACCGTCAACATTATCACTACAGGTTGCTTTGCTGAAAAAAGCCGCGCCTATAACACCGCCGGTTTTAGCAACACCGATAATCTCGTCATCTGTAATATTCCGGTTATTATCACATACACCCGTAACTCCAGTGTGAGAAAAGAGAACCGGTTTTTTTGTAATTGCTAAAATATCTTTTATCGTTTCTCTCGATGCGTGTGAAAGATCTATTATAATTCCCTTCTTATTCATAAGCTCAACAAGCTCTCTCCCCTTTTGAGTAAGCCCGTTTTTTTCGTATCCGTGAGCAGAACCAGCCATGTTCGAATCTGCAAAATGTGTCATCCCCAGCATGCGGACTCCAGCTTCGAACATTGCGTTTATATTTTCAGCATCCCCCTCCAGCGGATAGGCCCCTTCAAGACCGATGAATCCCGCAGTGAGACTTTTATCGATTTTACGTCTCTCCAGATAAATATCAAGATCGGCCTTTGTCAGTATTATTGTAAACTTACCCCCGGAACGTATCTCCGCATCATGAAGTTTATTGATCTGAAATACAGCCCTGTCCCTGAAACTGAACATCGTCCCGGCAGGCCATCCCTGAAGCAGTGAAAGACAGCAGTAACTATCTGTCCATGCCATATTACAGCTGTTATTCATCATAAACGGGAGAATAGAAACTATGGTAAATGCCTGTATTGAAACGTTCCCCTCGATCATCCGCGGAAAATCCACATGCCCTCTTCCACTTTTAACAGCGGGGTCTCTCTCCCATAGAAGCGCATCGGAGTGAAGATCTGCAATGGTAAGGCTATTATGCAGAGCTGTTGTCTCTTCTGAAATTTTATAATCAGGGGGATTCACTGTTCTGTTAACGTACGAATCGATCTGACGGGCAGCAGAGCAGGATAAAAAAATTGCCAAGGCCGAGATTACTATTATAAACTCTATTATCTTTTTCATAATGATTTCCATACGATCTGTTTGCTGAATTGTCAATTACTACTTCGAATCAGTAATTATTTATTAGCTGGCAGAAATTTATTTCGAAGCCGCAGCTCCCGGAACTGTAAAAAGAAACGAATCGACACCTTCTTAATTTTTTAAAATTAAAAATATATCCCCGCTGTTTAATGTTAAGAATTATTCGTCACTCTAAAACAGAATAGAACAATTCCCATTGTTTTCCAGTTGTAGTCTATAAAAATATTGTAGTTGCAATTTAGATCCAATATAATTATATTATTCTATATGAAATTTTTCTATAATACAATATACTTCTGAATCATATACGAATCCTCGGCTCTTAGATTCGAAGTTTTTTAAGGATTATAAATGAAGAGATATTTATTTATACTTTTATTTGTTTTCATTACAATAAACCAAATTCAGGCAGCTGAACCGCGTATTGTCCGTGTTGGAGCATTTAGCTACTATCCTGCAATTTTTAAAGATACCGACGGTGTCATAAAAGGCTTTTATGTAGATTCACTGGCGGAAATTGCTAAAAATGAAAATATCCGTTTTGTATATATCTGGGGCTCATGGAGTGAAGGCCTTGAACGGATAAAGTC
>JBBRFT010000240.1:0-5667 GCA_038241375.1 Spirochaetota bacterium | reverse complement strand
GAATATCACCGTGAATAGTTAAAAGTTAAAGACAATTTAGCAGCCCCCGCACCCCGGTCGTTATCAAAAATTACGCTTTGCCAACGACCGGGGTGCGGGGCCGATAGGCAAAAGATGACATTAGTTATTTCCCTAACTTTTTATAAATATCCGCAAAGCGGTCAACAAGCTCACTGAAGTGTTTTATTGCTTTTACAACCGGTTCTGGTGAGCTCATGTCGACCCCTGCGTCGATAAGTTCATCAAGAGGATACTTGCTTCCTCCGAGTTTAAGGAACCCGAGGTAGGCGTCTCGTGCCGGTGATCCCTCACTCAATACTTTGTCTGCAAGTGCAATCGCCGCGGATAGCCCCGTTGCGTATTTGTAAACGTAAAATGCCGAGTAGAAGTGCGGTATCCGGAGACATTCCAGAGTGAGCACATCATCTATGTACATCTTGTCACCAAAGTATGTCTCAAGCAGTTCCTTGTATTCGCGTTGAATGACTTCCAGTGTAAGAGGATCATTCTGTTCTACAATACTGTGCGATCGGGTTTCAAACTCGGCAAACATTGTCTGCCTGTAGAGTGTCGCCCGGATATTATCTATTTCGCGGTTGAGTATGTATGCCTGCATTTTCGGATCGTCTTTGTAAAGATCAAGAAGATACCGGCTCAGGAGAGTTTCGTTGAATGTGGATGCAACCTCGGCGACAAAAATTGTGTAGTCACTCAATATATACGGTTGTGAGTGTTTTGAGAAATATGAATGCATGGAGTGGCCTGCTTCATGTATCAATGTATAGAGACTGTTGATGTTCTTGTCTTCGTAGTTGAGGAGAATATATGGAGGTGAATCGTAGCAACCTGATGAATATGCTCCGCTTCTTTTCCCTTTGTTTTCGTAACGGTCAACCCATCCGTTCAGAAGCCCTTCTCTCATAATCGATGTGTACTCTTCGCCAAGCGGAGCAAGTGATTTTACACAGGTTTCAACCGCCTCTTCATACGTCATCGTAAAGTTTACATCACTAACGATTGGAACATATGTATCGTAAAAATGAAGTTTGTCAAGGTTGAGAGCATCTTTTCTTAAATCGAGATATTTGAATAGCGGAGCGGTATTGCTTCTCACTGTACTTACAAGATTATCGTAAACTTTTTCTGGCATATTATCGGAAAAGAGTGATGCTTCTCTGCTGTTGTTAAATTTCCGGACTTTTGCGTAGAAGCTGTCTTTTTTATTTGAGTGATCGAGAGTAGCCGCTACCGTATTTTTAAGATTTTTATAAGACTGATAGTACTGAAAGAAAGCCTGTCTCCGGATTTCTCTGTCTGGATTTTGTAAAAATGTGCTGAAGTTCCCGTGACTCAGTTCCGTTTCATTCCCATCATTGTCGGCTATGATTCCGAATGTCATATCTGCGTTATCGAGCTGGCTGAAAATTTGTGAAGGCGCCTGGGATACTTCCCCCATCATGGCAATTATCTGCTCCACCTCTTTGGTTAAAGTATGAGGTTTGAATCTGAGAATTTTCTCCAGAAAAAATTGGAAGTCTTTCATCGATGAATCTTCCATGTAGGATTTGATGATCGCTTCGTCAATCTCCTGAATCTCCGGAGTCATGAAACTTGAAAGTTCGGAAATTCTTGTGTAGAGGTTTACCGATCTCTGATACATGGCAAGTGTAAACTGGTTGGCTTTATCCTCATCGCTGCGAAGGTGAGCATAAGTGTAAATTTTTTCAACCTCGCGTGAAATGTTAATGTCAAATTCAAGGGAGTTTCTGAACGTTTCAAGAGATTCCCCCATGCGTCCTTTGAAGCTGTCATAGCCGTTAATTTTTGACTCAAGATCTTTATAAATTTTTTCCCAATCATCGTCGCTTTGAATAAGAGATTTAAGATCCCACTTGTCGGTATTCTTGATCTCTCTTCGTTCAGGTATATTTACAACAGCCATAATATTTCTCCTTCTTCTATATGTGTTTTATTAAAGTCAGTTATGCCTATGATACTGTGATTAAACTAAAATCAGGCAGAGAAATGGTCAAGATCTTTACGATTGGTATTATTAAATTCCTTAACATCAGATGATTATTCAAGTATGACTTGTACTCAAAATTCAACGGCCCCCAAACTCCCGGAGGTGGGCTTAAAAGACTGGATATGACTTTTCGTATTATTATACTCAAGCTCACCTTGGGGAGTTGGTGGCAGATTTGGGTACAAGTCAGATCTCCCGCGTATGCGAGGCATATGTGCATCTGAAATGAAGTCGCTACTATTTAACATAAGATAAAATTACTGATATAGAAAATAAACACTTGAAAAAGACGGGCTTAAAAAAAATTGTTAAATTGTAGATAGTTGTTTCATCAAATACTTAAGAATAGATGCAGATAAAGAGGAATATTAAAATGAGTGATATAATACAAATGATTGCATCAGCAATTGCAAAAATTCCTAAGCTGAAAGAGTATGATACATCAGCCTGCGAGTCCGGGAAAGCTGAGATTTCAGTTGAACTTGAAAGGGAACTCCGGGAGATTCAACTGAAGGCAACTCAGCTTGTAAATGAAAGTTTTATAATGAAAAATGAAATTAAACAGCTTAAGGTTCGCCTTGGAGAGGTGAAAGAATTTGATATAAAAAATAAAGTTTTATACACGCCTGAAGGTGATGGTCCTTTCTGTCCATTCTGCTATGAAAAGAGGGGGAAGATGACTCGTCTGCGTCAGAATATTTCTGAAAAAGATTCAACTATAACTTATGCATGCAGACTTTGCGGATGGAGCCCGGAGTAACAGCTTAATCCTGATTTTTATTTATCTCTTCAAGTATTCTGCGGATATTGTTTTCAGCTTCATGTTTATGAAAGCTGCATGATCCGGCCCCTTTGTGTCCGCCACCGCCGTATCGTGAGGCAAGATTGCCAAGATTTACTCTACACCCGTTGTTAAAAATATTTTTTCCAAGGCTGACAATCACTTTATCACGGTCCTCTTTACTGTATCTGATTTTAGCATCAACGTAAACTCCCGGGAAAAGAGAGTATATTAAAAATCGATTTCCCTTAGGTTCATTTTCAAGAGAACGGAAATCAGTAAACGCTGTTTTCTCAATAATTTGTGTATACTCTTTGAGATAATCCGCGTATATTTTATTCTCTTCCAGTATTTTACTGCATCTCTCGCGGACCTCATTGTCGTTCAGAACATCCCTGATGTTTTTTTCACCGAGAAGTTTTACAACTCTATTCCAGTATGTTTCATCACTTTTATCCCGTCCGGATATTGTAGAGGAGAGCATTGCGTAGGGATAGTTTTCAGTGTGCAGGACTTCATCTATAGTTACCTCACCGGAATCGATTCTATCCGTTTGAAAAACCAATTCTTTAAAATCATTTGTAAACCGATTTTGATAATATTTAAAAATAATTCCTGCAGCTGAGGGCGCATCATAAAACGCGCCTTCGAAGACTTCATCGGTTTTATTTGTTATATGATGATCGAACCACAAAGAGCAGCCCTTAATAAACGGGAGATTCGCAACAATATCTCCTGCAGCGATTTCGGGTAGAAATTTTTCAATATCGTATGGCTCAACCCATTTAGTCGGAGTTTCAATATCGAAAATGTTTCTTAACAGTACATCGCAAACAATGCCGTCAAAGTCCGGTCTGGTAATTATTCTCATGTTTCTTCCTGTAATCAATTTATGAAGAAATTATTTAAACCACTTCATAGTCAGAGAATTAAGGTTTCTATTTCATCGTCAATAAATAAAAAATTAGTTTTAAGCATGAGGATTTTACTGTATTGTATTTGCTTGAGTAGTCACAGTTTAGCAGCCTTTGATTGAAGGTGAATTTATAAAAGTTTAAAAATACTATTTATCAGAGAATCGGGATCAGATTCTCTGATATACGTTTAATTATTATATCTACTGAATCATATCCACTTCAGAATTCCCGCAAACACAATTAGCATAACTGCATTGACAGCAAATAAAGATCCGATAAAAGTCTTCTGTCGTTTTGGAGTCCAGTCGTATGCAAGATTTGCCGCTAAAAAGAATGGAATATATACTGTTACGAAAACGGGGAAAGAACCCCACCATGGGTAGACCCAGTGAAACGCCGGAGTCTTCGCCAAAAAAATTTCAAAAATAGAATAAAACCCGGCGTTTGCTATTGCTATGAGCCAGCGGTTGTTTATCCCCAGAATTTTCATCTTCGGATCTTCCGGGAGAATCTTTGTAAATATAAGACCTGCCACGGAAAACATAAGACTTATTTCAACACAGACTCCAACAAGGATAAGAAACGATGTCCCTGACGGGACCGTCCAGAGAGCGTGCCCTGAAAAGTGCTGTATGAGCGCATTAATTATTTCATAAAACCAGTGTACCATGTATAACGAAAGTCCTGCGGCAACACCCTTCCAGTTTTTGTTTGAAATTTCATTAAAGTAGATGTAAACGACAAATGCGAATAGAGGAATAAAATACCATTGAAATGTTGTTGGATTTCTGAGAATTCCTAAAGCTTGCTGAGTAAGTTCCGGCTGATTCATAAAGTCCTCCAGATATTAGTTTCGGTTTGATAATAAATGAATAATGAAAGCAAGTCAATAAGTATAATGGATATTACTGGTAACTCTGTTCTAACAATATAAGCGCGGTTACTTCGGTTATCTTACGGGGGAGTGTTACGCTTAAGAATTGATCTTTATTGTACCCCATAAGGTATAATAAATCATAAATGGTTGACTTTTATACCCTTTCAGTTATAATAATGATTATATTCGTTAAATTACACCTTTTAGGGTATAAATTTTGAAAAATACTTCTGATCTCATTGAGTTTGTTAAATCACGAAGAAAAGAATTGGGTATAACTCAGGAGGAGCTAGCCCGTAAATCGGGGGTAGGACTCAGATTTATCAGGGAGCTTGAACAGGGTAAAGAAACACTTCGTCTTGATAAAATTAATCAGGTGATTGCTCTTTTTGGTCACAAGATGTCTCCTTTCAAGATTAAATTTCGTAATGATGAAGAGTTAAAGTAAATGGGGCGAAGAGCTGAAATATTATTTAAAGATATTCCTGCAGGGATTCTAACAGAAGATGAAAATGGTTATACTTTTGAATATTATGGAAGTTATATTTTAGAAAAAAATAATTCTATAAGTCTTACTTTCCCTATAGTAGAAAAAAAATATATTTCACCGGTTCTTTTCTCTTTTTTTGATGGGCTTATTCCCGAGGGGTGGCTACTTACTATAGTTGAAAATACTTGGAAGATAAATCCGAGGGATAGAATGGCGCTGCTGCTTGTCTGCTGCCGTGACTGTATTGGAGCCGTATCAGTAATACCTCTTGAAGAAGAGGTTATTTCAGGTGAATAAACATTGTCTTTTTTGCTATGAAATATTAGCGGAAGGTGAATACTACTATCATAAAAAATGCAGCAGAAAATTTTTCAGAATCGACAAACCTCCGGTTCTTGAATACAGATATGACCAGCTTAGCATTCTAGCCGAGAGAGTCATTCGTGAAAGTGTAACAATTCCGGGGGTTCAGGCAAAGATATCTCTTGATATATTAAAAGAGAATACAGGAAACCGCAGATTTACCATAGTAGGCTTATGGGGGAGATATATACTTAAACCCCCTTCGGAAAAATT
>JBBRFT010000239.1:0-5702 GCA_038241375.1 Spirochaetota bacterium | reverse complement strand
GCATGGGATTTAATATTGATATAGTCGATTGTATTATTGACTGGGTTGACCCGGATGATGTAAGATTCCCCTATGGAGCGGAATCATCGGACTATTACCTCAACCTGTCTCCACCCTACTCTGCTCAGAATGGTGAAATGAATACTATTGATGAATTACTCCTTGTTAAACTCATAACACCGGAAAATTTTTACGGAATCGGAGGCGGAAATTATGGCCTTGAAAAAAATCTAGTTGAAGATAATAAGGGGGATGTTACTATACCTCTTTATAAACTTGAAGATTTTTCTGCAGATAATAAAACAAATGAAAGTGATACTGCCTTTAAAGATAGTATTGAAAGAAAAATTGGTAAAGAGAGAGATCGAGCTCTTTATAATTATCTGAGAGTTTACGGTAATGGTTTAGATTTTACTGATGAAGTGAATAAGATTAATATAAATACGGCAAGTTTTAGAGTTTTATCATCACTATCGAATGTAATGTATGATGATGTTGTTACTGAAATTATTCGAAAAAGACAAAATCAGCCCTTCCGGAGTATTGGAGAAATTGATGAGTTTATACAGGATTCTTCAGCACTCGAACCTTTAAAAAAGCTGATAACCGTAAAATCGAATATATTTAAAATTACCGTTACCTCTTCAGTTAATGAAGGATTCTGCCGGTATATAGTTTATTACGATAGAGATACAAAAAAAATAATATATTGTTCTACTGAACATTAAAATAACAGGAGTATGTAATTGTTTGATAATATAGCATCGATAGATATAGGATCAACCTCTATTAAGCTTATAAAAGCCAGGAGAGGTTTTAAAAATTTTGAACTTATATCTACCTGCCTTGAATTAATAAATCCTGATCTGCTAAAACAGGATTATGCAGCTGCTGTAGAAAATGCGCTTCAGTCAATTCTCGAAAAAGAGAATCTGGATGGATTTAAGATAGTAATGTCAATCCCGGCTGAACGATTATTATTGCGTAATATCTCATTCCCTTTCAGTGATTTAAATAAAATTGCCACAGCAATACCATTTGAAGCAGAGGAGAATATTCCATACCCTATTGACATGGTTACTTTGGATTTTCAAATTATACCCGACGATAAAGAATTAGAGGGAAGAAGCGTCATTCTTGCAGCTGTAAATAAAGACTATCTTATAATTGTTCTTGAAATTTTAAAGAAATTTAATCTGAATCCTGTTTTTTGCGGTATAGAATCAAATTCACTATTAAGGTGTTATGAGTATTTCAATTCGGTTAATAATGAAACGGTTTTACAGGTGGATATAGGCTTTACTAAAACAGTAGTTAATCTGGTTAAAAACAGTGAATTGATTTATACCAGAGGTATCACATTTGGTATCGGAACACTGATAGAGAAAATTTCAGAAACTTTAAAAATCACTCTTGAGGAAGCTGTAAAAATATTTGAATCTCTTGATCTCGATTTGACATCTTTTGATTCAAATCTGAAAAATGAAAATTATAAAAAATTAAATATAACCAAGCCTAAATTGAAGATAATATTTAATGAAGCAGAAACACTCGTTTCTAATATACTTGATAATATCGCATTTACTTTAAAAGCCAGTGGTGAGCATGCTGATTATACAATTTTCAGTAGAATTATTATAACAGGCGGCGGTTCAAATATTAAAGGGATATCAAGAATTCTTGGTGATGAATCGGGATTACCTGTTGTTTTTATGCCATTTTTAAATGGTTATAACGATATAAATCTTAAAAGCAGGTTTTCAGTCTGTCTCGGGAATCTGCTTGTTTATATGAATAATCGGACAACTTCAATTAATTTTCTGAAAGGTGATTTTACTCCAATGTCAGTTCATGGAGCACTAAACAAATTTTATCTTCCGGTTGTGTTTGCAGTATTATCTGTTTTTTTTCTGATAATAAATTTTTCAAACACAGTTTACTTTGTAGTCAAAAGCAATAATTATACAGAAACAATAATGCAGCAGAAATTTAAAAAGTACTTCAATACACAAACCATTCCAAAAGATCCGATTAAGGAAGCAATGAGTATTCTGGCAAACGAAAAAAAAGAATACTCTGTACTTAGCGAGATGCTGGGATCTCAGAACCGGTTTATACCTGCACTTGATCTTTTGGTGAAAAATTTTAATGATGCTGAGGGTTTTGATGTTAAAAAAATAACCTATGACGGTAAAAATATGATTATTGAAGGTGAAACCCGACGATCTGGAGATTTGGAAGAGTTTAAAAAAAACCTTCTCAGCACTGATAAATTTGAAAGTGTTACAATAAATATACGGGACACTAGCAGCAGCCGAAGCCTTTTTACATTAACAATAAAGCAAAAGATTTGAGTGTGAAATTATGATTATTCTTAAAGATAGAGAGAAAAAACTACTATTCATTTTTGTCGGTATTCTAGTAACCGGATTTTGTTATTATTTTATCATTTCCCCTATAGTTGGATTTAAAAAAAATTCTAACGATATTTACAACAAAAATAGATTGAAGATAAGCAAACTTGATGAGATTTATGACGAATACAAAGATATAGTTTCAGAAAAAAGTAAACTTAATGCTGTCGCTTCTGAAAGCAGCGGAATAGGTCCAATGATTGACGGGATAGCTGCAAGTCTTAATATCAGCAGTAATAAAGTATATCTGAATGAAAATCCGGGAATTATACAAAATGGAATTCAGAAAATTACAACTGAAGTTAAATTTGAAGGTGTACCTATTAAGTCTCTTCTGGAAATGATTAATCGGATTGAGCGTTCAAATGTACCGCTGAAAATTCAAAGCCTGATTATTTATTCCGGAATAAAAGAGAGAAGCAGATACGATTCTGTAATTACAATTGTCAGTTTAAGCAAGAGATAAAGATAAATGAAAATAAATATTAAATATATAATATCCTTAATCAAACTACTGCCTTCTAAAATCAAAGAACATCTCAAAACTATTTATAATTTACCACATTCCGGCAAATATTTTTTACTTTCTCTTTTGTTTTTCATTATTTTTTTAATTCTGACTTTTCCTTATGATTTTCTCATCAAGAAAAAGATTTATGAATACGAAGGAAAAACGTTTAGAACGATTGATATTCCCGGTTTTGATTTCAGTATTTTTGGTGAAACATACATAGATAATCTGAATATTATATTGAACAACAGCAATGAAATTTCATGTAAGAATGCTATTTTGAATACCTCTCTAAATCCCGTAACTTTGTTCTTGAAAAACAGATTAAGATCTGATTTCCAGTTTGATTCTTTAAAGTATATAACTAAAGATATTGAAGCATTACTCAATGTAAACGGAAATATTGATCTTACCTTTGACAAGCAGAGCGGTTTACCTAAGCAGGGATCTATTAAAATATTACTAAGTGATTCTGAAATAAAAATAAATAATCTAAGTATTCCCGGACCTATGGGGCCGATGAATTTGAAAATTGAATCAATAATTATTCAGAGCGGAAATATAGATTCTAAAATAACTAACGGAACCATCAGTCTTAATGTTTTTAAATTATCCGGTAATGATCTTTCCTGCGACATTTCAGGTTCAATTGAGTTATCAAATATCACAAATAATTCAAAACTTGATATAACAATTATCCTGGACTCCGAGTCATCAATAATTGATCAATACAGGGATTTACTGGGGGCTTATATTAAAGATAATACTTTAACTTTAAAGATCAAAGGTACACTCGGAAGACCTGAGCTGGTTTTAAATCGGGCTGATAAAAATGAAAATTGAAATGGCAAAGAATTCAGGATTCTGCATGGGGGTGCGGAAAGCTCTGCTTAGAATAGTTGATGAACTGAATTCTTCAGAAGAAAAAATATACATGTACGGGCCTTTAATTCATAATCCGCAAACTATAGAAGTTTTAAAAAACAGAGGTCTTATAACGATAAATTCACTCGATAAACTTGAGAACAGGCAAATAGCAATTCGAACACATGGTATTCCTGTTGATGAAAATAAAAAAATAAGAAGTAGCGCGCTACGCACAATTAATCTCACCTGCTCAAGGGTGGCCAGAGTTCAATCAATCATAAAAAAATATTCAGGTGAAGGATACTATACAATAATTATCGGTGACAAGGACCATGCTGAAGTGGTCGGATTAAAAAGTTATGCCCGTTCCGGAGTGCACATTGTATCTGAAACTAATGATATCGCTGGTATCGATACTGCGGAGAAATATATTATTGTATCACAAACGACCCATGAAAGAGATCAATTTGATCAGTTTGTCGCGGAAATCTCAAAAAAGTTTGATAATGTATATGTCATTGATACAATCTGTGATTCAACAAGGTTAAGACAGGATGACGTGAAAAATGCCATAAAAAAAGGTATAGATACTCTTGTAGTTGTCGGTGGCAAAAATTCAGCAAATACATCACGACTTGTTAAGATAGGTATCGACAGTGGTGTAAAAACCTTTCATATAGAAACAGATGATGAATTAAAAAAAAATGATTTTAAAGAAAGCAAATATGTTCTTGTAACTGCGGGAGCTTCTACTCCCGGCTGGATTATTAATAATGTACTCGAGAAACTATATATAATTAAAAATGAAAGCAGTAATTTTTTCGTTAAATTTTTTAAACATTTTATTGAGTTATTAATCCGAAGTAATATTGTTTCATCACTCGCTTCGTTATTTATGGTTTTGCTGGCACAACTTTATGCTGGGATAGCTTTGGATATAAGATTTGGAATAATTTCAGGTTTTTTTATATTTATAATGTATTCCGTAAATAATTATCTGGACAGGAGTTTTTTAATTAAAAGTAATTCCTATAAATATCAGATTTATGACAAATACGGTTCTTATTTGCTTATGACTTCAATAGTATTATTTTTTGTTTCAATATATTTGGCAATTAATATTTCTATATCTCTTGCCATGTTAATTCTTGTCCCATACATATTCGGTTTGATTTATTCTACTCCTCAAATAAAAAAAATTGTGAAAAGTATGAATTCGAACTTTTTAAAAAAGTTATATAATACTAAAATCGTAACAGGATTCGGATGGCTCGTAGTTGTAATAATTATTCCTTATCACGGACATGGAGTTCCATGGGAAATATATATGTCTGCCGGCCTTTTCTTTTTTGTATTCGTATTTACCCGTCATTTAATTATTGATTTTGCTGCATTTCAAGGTGATTTAATCCTTGGCAGAGACACTCTCCCTACGTGGCTTGGTGTACGGAATGTTATTAATATAACGTATTTAATTATACTTATCAGTTCAATAGTTTTTATAGGGGTATCTATAGCGGCAGGAAAATCAGTTTTTATAATACTTTTGTTATGCACTTTGTATTACGCGCTTTTACTTAAGAAAATACAGAAGACCGACTATCTGATTTCTCTCAGATATGAATTTGTAATAGATCTGAATTATATTCTGTTAGTAGTTTCATTTTTTATTATTATATTTTCACAAGCTTTACGATAGGACCCGATGTAACTTTTAATTCATGCTCTGCTGTGTATATCTCTCCATCCATTGTATAAGTGAAAATACCTTTATGTTTTATAAGGATCGATCTTCCTGAAAGATTAGAATACTTAGGTGAATTTATTTTTTTACCAGTTCTAAATTTATTTAAGTTCAGCATTATTTTTGACGCGGTTAAACCTAATATTATAACCTGAAAACTTCCGTC
>JBBRFT010000238.1:0-5806 GCA_038241375.1 Spirochaetota bacterium | reverse complement strand
GGGAAAACCAAAGGCACTATATGTTTCTCCTGAATAATGTGTGCGAAAAACTGATCACGGGATAAGGCCTCTCCGGTTTTCGGCAGAACTACAGTTTTTATACCATAGATAAGTCGTGCGAGAATACCATTTATACCAATTTTAACTTCATCGGGATTTATTACTTTAACCCAGCAATGACTTCTGTGGTAAAAGAGAGAACCGTCAATCAGAGGAGAGGATAAATCTATTGAAGCCAGATCAGCATCGAGAGCTGCATCAATGCCGGGTCTTCTGATCATGGCAGCTGTTTCATTGCGCATAACCCTGTCGAACATGCAATCTTCACAGGCATAATTAAGAGGGCAGAGCTTGTAGGATATTATACCGGAAGTCATCCAGACACACTTCCTTTCACTTTCCGGCATATCATGATAATCCTGTCTATCCATTCCTACAGCTCTACTCCCCGGTAATTATTTTTGACTATTTATATTTATTTTTCTGCTTCACTCTTTTTGATCAAGACATCGTTACTCCAACAAATTCAAACATTTCGAATCCCCAACCACCCGCCCCCACTCCCCATTAGGGGGCTTGCAGTAAAGGATTCAATGACTATCTATTTTTTCTTCTTTTTGTCTTTTTTAACTTTCTCTCCACCATCAGCCATGGTCAAACCGAGACCGGGAGTAAAAACTGCACCCTCTGAAGCTTCCTCTTCTTTACCGCCAAGAGTGAGAGTGAGCATACCGCTTATACAGAGAAGTATTGCAGCAATTATAAATGAAGAAGTCATGCTTCCTGTAGTTGCCTTAAGCATAGCTGAAACCTTACTTAACGCAAATCCGCCCACTCCCCATGCTGTAAAGAGAATACCATAATTAACACCATAAGCCTTGATGCCCCAAAGATCCTTTGCAATTGAAGGGAAAAGCGCCAGGTTTGCACCATAGTTAAAGCCCATAAATGTCGCAAGAAGAACAATCACAACAGCACTTGTCCCCTTGGAACTTACTAGAGGAATAGCCGCAAGCATCAACATAGCCTGAAAGATATGAACTGCAAGAATTGTCTGATTTCTTCCGAATTTATCGGAAAGAACACCTGTTATAACACGTCCGCCCGCATTACCAATAGCCATTATACCAACTGCTAAGAAAGCAAGTTCACCCATACTGGCTTTTGCTATTCCGGAAACACTTGAAATAACCATTAAACCTGCACCGGCACCTACAAAATAGATAACCCATAGTTTCCAGAAATTCAGAGTTTTTATAACATCTTTCCAGTCTACATCATTATGTACCGCTTTCTTCTTAAGAGCAGCCGCATTTGTCTCAACAGGAACATAGCCTGCTGGAGGATTTACAAGAAGAAGTGAAAATCCGCAGACAACTCCGATAAAAGCTATACCGTAAACAAACATAGCCTGATTTACACCAAAAGCACCTATTAGATATTTAGAAAGAGGAGCAATATAAACAGGAGCAAGACCGAAACCTGCAACAATCAATCCGGCAATAAGACCTGTTTTAGAAGCAGGAAACCATTTCAATCCCGGAGGTGTTGACGCTGAATAACCGAATCCCATCCCCGCACCTGCTAGAACACCAAAACCGAGAACCCATGAAAGATAACTTGTCGTCTGAGAAATCCAGATAAGACCGGCACCTACAAGAAGACCACCGATAAATGCAGTAATACGGGGTCCGAATTTATCCTGACATTTACCCGCAAGAATCATTGAAAACGCGAAAACAAGACAGCAAACTGAATATGGATCGTTCAGTTTTGCGAGATCCCATGTAAATGCGCCGTCTCCGCCTGCTTTGATTGAAGCTTCGATAGCTGCTTTAAAAACACTCCATGCATAAAGAATTCCGAGAGCTAGGTTTATTCCCACTCCGGCAGATGTAACAGTCCAACCTTTGTTTTTTACTGCTTCTGACATGTTTTCCTCCTGAATTTTAACAATTTTTCTTAAAAAAACTAAATATTAGTTCAAAAAAATTAATGTATGTTTTTTATACATCACAATACGAAACTTATTTACCAATGGGCTCAATAGACCCGCCTATGTTCGCTTTGTCAACACTTTTTTAAGAAAAAATACCCGATTGTTAATTTTTTTAACAATATTTATTAATAATTTTAAGCTCGCCCGTCCTCAACAGAGGAATGTATATACTTTTTATACACTTTAAGGCTTGACTTTTGAGTATGATAAATTAGAAAATTCAGAATCTTAACAATTTTCAAGGAAGAGTATGTATGCACTTTTTTTTACATTAAATCCTGGCAATTGAGTATTGTAACTTAACGAATTCAGAATCTAAACAAATTTTTAAGGAGGAAATCTATGGGTGGACACGGACCATCAGCTGACTGGGGAGTAGATAATGCTTCTGATTACAAGGCTAAACTCGGCGTGTATATGTTTATTGTTTATGTAATAATATATACCGGTTTCATCGTAATCAATGTAGCAAGCCCGAAATTAATGGGGATTATACTATTTGCAGGACTTAATCTGGCAATTGTATACGGAGTCGGGCTTATTATTCTGGCGATAATTATGGGTCTGATTTATAATTATCTATGTACAAAAAAAGAAGACGAACTAAATAAATAGGGGGGCTTGAAAAATGATTTATATTGCATCACCATTAGCTGTAGGTATTTTTATAGCCTTCGTACTTGGAGTACTCGGGCTTTCTTCATTCTTTGCAAGAAAAACACAGACTGCTCAGGGCTATTACGCTGCGGGCGGTACTATTCACTGGGCGGTAAACGGTATAGCGTTTGCCGGAGATTATTTATCAGCTGCATCTTTCCTCGGAATATGCGGTATGATTGCATTCAGCGGATACGACGGATTTCTATATTCCATCGGTTATCTGGCAGGGTGGGTTGTTGCACTCTTTCTTGTTGCTGAACCGTTAAAGAGATATGGTAAATACACTTTTACTGATGCTCTTAACTTTAAGTTCAACTCAAAAGGTATTGAGCTTGCAGCCGCAATCAGCACACTGATTGTTTCAACATGTTATTTAATTCCGCAGATGGTTGGAGCTGGAGATCTTGTAACACCTCTTCTAGGCCTTGATCACCACTGGGGAGTTCTGATAGTAGGTGTTATCGTTATTTATATCGTTGCTACAGCAGGTATGACTTCTACTACCTATGTGCAGTTTATAAAGGGCGGACTCCTTGTTGTATTTTCAACAATACTTTCAATCGCTATATTTATGAACGGTATCAACAAAAAGCCATATGACGGCTACCATGATTTCAAAAACTTAACAGCAACAATGACAGACGGAAAAGTAACGGCTGTTGATGATGCTTCATATAAAGTTCTTGGAACCGTTAAAAATGATAAAGGCGTTTTCGTTAAACTTGAAAAAGATGGTCTTACAACCTGGTTCACAGCATCTGAAAAGGATGGAGTTACCACAGTCAAAGAAGCACTCTCATTCGTAAAAACAGGTGACGGAAAAGAACTCTTTAACGGCGCAGCTAAAGAAGAGAACAAATTCTATCAGGTTGGTCACGCAAGTAAACTCGTTATGGACGGAAAAGAAGTTGAAAGTACGGGTGCACTAAACCCTATCTCTTTCCTCTCCACAGTTGAACAGAGTGAAGTTGTACGTTTTACAAAGGTTCTCTTTCTTGACGGAAAAGACACCGTTACTCTTTGGAAGCAGAATCCTACATCTGGTAAAGAGATCATGAAACCGGGTCTTAAATTCAAAGTGGACAAGGGTTCCACCTTTATGTCTAAGCTGAATTTTATTTCTCTGATGCTTGCTCTATTCCTTGGAACAGCAGCACTTCCACACGTTCTTATCAGATACTACACAGTACCTAGCCCTAAAGATGCACGTAAGTCAACAATCGTTGCGATCAGTTCAATCGGTTTCTTCTATGTTCTTACAATATTTATGGGACTCGGAGCTATGCTTACAGGAGTACTCGACGTAGAGAGCAGCAACATGTCAGCTCCACTTGTAGCTAAATTTTTTGGAGTAATTCTATTCTCATGTATTTCTGCTATCGCTTTCTCAACAGTTCTCGGTACAGTATCAGGTCTTATCGTTGCATCTTCAGGAGCTGTTGCTCATGACCTTATAACTAACTATTTGGGAATTGAGATGACAGATAAGGGACAGGTTAGAGCAGGTAAAATTGCCGCTGTCGGTATCGGTATTGTTGCTATGATACTAGGTATAATCTTCAAAGGAATTAACGTATCGTTCCTTGTGGGACTTGCATTCGCGGTTGCAGCGGCTGCTAATCTCCCTTCAATCATTATGATGCTTTTCTGGAAGAAAACTACTTCACACGGTATTGTTGCTTCAATATTCGTAGGTATAGTAACATCTATTGTTATAATACTTTTTTCACCGTCAACATATCTGGACCTTTACAAAACTACAGCTATAGCACCTATTCCTCTTGATAATCCTGGAATAGTAGCTATACCACTAAGTTTTCTAACACTTGTTGTTGTTTCACTTCTTACACAGAAGAGAGGCGGAGTAGCAAAGAATGTTTAATATTTTTTAAGTATAAAAGCTTAATTTATATAAAGAAGGGACCGCTGAAAAGCGGTTCTTTTTTTGTGTTGTGGTGAATGTTAAGTATAGAATTCTTACCACCCGCCCCTATCCGCCCGTTGGGCACCTTTCCCCATGATGAGATGGTGAAAGGAGTAATACGAAATATTCTGACTCTCATCTCCCCCATTAATGGGAGGAGAAGAGTAGAACAAAGGGTTGCAGCCCCTTGTTCCGTGTTCCCCTTTCTCCCATTCATGGGGAAAGGTGCCCAACGGGCGGATAGGGGCGGAGAGTGCGAAAATTACAGAGAATTATATAAAAAAATTAATCTATTTAAAACTCGCAGAATCAGGCCGTATAATCTTAAGCTTTATAAGAATCTTTTCGATAAAACCGGACTCTTCCCACTCTACCCTGTTCGATATCATGGTGAAATTATACTTGTCGTCAAGAAGACCAAACCCCTTCCATATACCGCTAAGTCCATAATATACAGTATGTGCATCCTCTGAATCGAACCACTTATGATGATGCCCGAAAAACCAGAGCCTGGGCTTGAAATGCGCTGCAATTTCATCTCCCCTGGGGAATCCCGGTTCACCAAAATGTTCAAACCCCGGAGTGTTCGGTACACCTACACCCATTGGAGAATCATGAGAAATAACTATGTCAACCGAATCAGCGGGATGGGCAAGACACTGGTTTATCTGCTGATTTGTTATCACAGCTCCCCTCTCCGTTATCATTGAATCCATATATGCGGAGCCGCCAAGTGCAAGAAAGCGGTAACCTTCTATTTCGTGAACCGTCCCTCTTGGAAGATAGGTGAAGTAATCTTTGTATTTTTTTACAAGTTTATCCAGATTGTTAAAATCCTCATGATTCCCGTCAATACAGTAAAGCGGTTTGTTAAAACTCCCTTTTCTTTTTTTGAAATAGTCTTTAAGATGATGCTTATATATTCCAAAATCTCCCAGATGAATAACACAGGATATGTTATGCCCCAGGACTTTTTCCGCATAATTTATCTGAATGTTTACCATCTCATAATAACAGTGTGTGTCTGAAACAATCAGTATCATTATACCCCGCCTATCTGACCAGTAAAGTCATAACTAAGCCGGACCTGAAAATTTTTAGTCTGAGAGAATATCTCTTTAAGAAGCTTCTGCTCAATCGACGAGAGGTTCTTCGGGCAGACATAATTATGGGGATTTTCTTTAAGTCCGGATATAGCCTCGGCCTGTATCCGGAGTCTCATC
>JBBRFT010000237.1:0-5862 GCA_038241375.1 Spirochaetota bacterium | reverse complement strand
ATCCAACACCACAGCTCTTGGTGAGTCGGACGAATTTAAATTTAAAGCAACAGGACGACAGATCATTGAAGATGGATGGCGCGCTCTTTATCCGAAACAGGAGAAAAAGAAGGATGAAGATGATGACTCTCAGCTGATCCCTGATTTCGAGAAGGGTGAAACTGGACCTCATGATCCGCAAGTATTTGAAAAAGAGACAAAACCGCCAAAACCTCATACTGAGGCGACTCTTCTTCGCGCAATGGAAACCGCAGGCAAATGGTCAGACGATGAAGAGATCCGGGACGCCATGAAAGAGAACGGAATAGGACGCCCGTCAACACGTGCCGGGATTATCGAAACACTCTTTAAGCGAACTTACATTGTCCGTGAGAAAAAAAATATCATCCCAACACCGACTGGAATCCAGCTGATTGACACAATCGAAAACGATCTTCTCAAATCAGTAGAACTTACCGGGCTATGGGAGGGGAAACTCCGCCGCATCGAACGGGGAGATTATCAATCATCTGACTTTCTGGTAGAGATGAAGCAAATGGTAGAGTCTTTAGTCTCAGACGTAAAGAAAGAGACTGGGAAAATGATTCATCTTGTTGAAAAAAAGAGAAGGGACGCAAAAACACCGGCGAAAACGACTGGTGCCACATCTAAAAAAACTACATCAGCAAAGAGCGCTGATTCAAAGGAAAAAATATCCACTGAAAATAAAGTACAATGCCCTATCTGCAAAACCGGAAAAATAATAAAAGGTAAAGCAGCTTACGGATGCAGTGAATACAAAACAGGATGCAGATTCAGAATTAATTTTGAAGTCGAAGGTAAAACCCTCACAGAGAAACAGATATTCTCACTTATCGAGAAAAGTAAAACAGTAGAAATATCGGGATTCAGTGTAAACGGTAAAAAAGTAAAGGGGCATCTTGTTCTGAATAATGATTATCTTCCTGTTTTAAATGTCTCTGCTGACATAGGGAATCCTCCGGAAAGCGATAAAAAATCTGTTGTAGTAAAAAATGAAACTCCGCTTTTAATATGCAGAAAATGTGGTGCAGGTCATATAATCAGGGGAAATGCAGCTTATGGATGCAGCCGCTATAGAGAAGGGTGCAGATTTATTATACCATTTGAACGGCTCCGGAAAGAATTCAACACCGAAGAACTCAGCGAGGATATTCTTGATAGAATTAATTGACCCTGGCTACGCCGGTCTTTTTATGGCCGGATTTCTTGCAGCGACTTTTCTCCCCTTCAGTTCTGAGTTATTGTTCAGCGCCATGTTATACGGAGATTACGATTTCACACTCTGCCTGTTATCGGCATCGGCAGGAAACACCCTTGGAGGGATGAGCAGCTATCTTCTGGGATATCTGGTGAAATGGGACTGGATCGAAAAGTATCTGAAAATCAGTATGAACAGAGTTAAAAATCTGCAAACCGGTATTAAAGACCGCATTGCAATTGCTTCTCTTTTCTGCTGGCTTCCGGCAATAGGAGACCCAATCGCCGTAGCTCTCGGTTTCATGAAAGCGCCGGTATTCAGAGTCCTTATTTTCATGTTTACCGGGAAATTTTTACGATATTTAATACTGGGCTTTATTACTCTGGAAATTATAAAACTCTGAATTAAAAATTACACGCAGTTTTAGACTAATTCAACCTCAACTCTTTGACCTACACTTAATCTCCCTGTATTTATTAACGGAATTACTTATACCTCAGAGTTTACTTAAAATAAAAAAGGCTGCCCATTCGGAACAGCCTTATCTACTGAAAATTTTCTATAGCCAATTATTCTTTACCGGCTCCGCGACCTGTCTTTTTTGTTCTTGAATTCTGAACCAGCATTCTTCTCATCTTTTTGATCCGACGTCTTTCAGCTTCTTCTTTTTTACGTTTCTTCTCTTCGCTCGGTTTTTCGTAATATCTTCTTCGCTTGAGTTCTTTGAAGATGCCTTCGAATGCCATTTTTTTCTTCAGATTCTTAAACGCTTTTTCGATGTCGCCATTAACTTCAACCTCTAATGGGCTTGTCATAGAAAATCACATCCTTTATATAATATATTTTGTTAAGACTCCAATCTGGTACAATTTTGTCAATTTAAAAACGTATTTTTTTATTACTTCATATCTGGGGTAGCGAATTATTTAAAGAGGTGCGTATGCTTCGCATACGCGGATATGGGGGGATTACGGGGGCGCTGCCCACGTAATCCCCCCATATCCGGCGCAGCGCGCAGCGCTGTGCCCTCAAAAATAAATTGCTACCCATATCTTATTGCTTACCCGGCGTATGCTTCCCCAACGCCGGATAAGCAATAAAAACGGATTCTAAGCCGCGTCCATATCTACTTATCTGCAATTCTAAAAGTTCTGTAATCTATACCGAGTTTATCAATTTTATAGCCGAGGATTCTCTTTGTTGTTCCGAGTTTAATCGCTGCGTTTGATATATTCCCATTTGTAATTTTCAACGAATCGATAATAATTTCTCTTTCAAACATATCGGTTCTCTCTTCAAGAGTACCATGTCCGCTGCTTTCATGAAATATCTGAAGAGACGGCGGAAGATGATAATTTCTGATTACATCTTCACTGCACATTATTACAGCCCGTTCCATGCAGTTTTCGAGTTCTCTTACATTTCCGGGCCAATGATAAGCTACTAATAGATCTATCGCATCGGTACTGATACGGTTTATACTCTTTTCAGATTTAGCACTGTACAGCTCAAGAAAATGATCCGCAAGTAATACGATGTCAGACTTCCGGTCGCGCAGTTTTGGCGAGAGCAAAGGGAAAACATTAAGTCGATAGTAAAGATCCTCTCTGAATTCGTTCTTTTTTATTTTATCTTCCAGATTCTGATGTGTTGCAGCTATAACCCTTACATCTACCGGAATAGTTTCTGAACCGCCGACTCTTTCTATAGTTTTCTCCTGTAATACTCTCAGCAGGTGAACCTGTAAAGATATATCAAGATCACCAATTTCATCAAGAAAAATTGTACCTCCATGGGCAAGTTCAAATCTCCCCTTTTTCATCTTATCTGCCCCGGTAAACGCGCCCTTCTCGTATCCGAAAAGTTCCGCTTCAATAAGACTCTTGGGCAATGCCGCCACGTTAACCTTCACAAATGGACCTGATGCTCTCTTACTGTTCCTGTGAATAGAATCGGCGATGAGCTCCTTCCAGGTTCCGCTCTCACCGGTTATGAGCACTGTTACATCAGAACCCGACACCATAATTATCTTCTCATAAACATCCTTCATCTCGCTTGATTTTCCTATCAGTTTACCCTGAATACTGGTAATGGAAATTTTCTTGCGGAGAAGTTCATTCTCCTCTTTGAGCGTCTTCTCCCTTGCTATTGCCTCGATTCTCCCTTTAACAGCCTGGGCAATCATTATAGAAACTGTAGTCAGAGCATGATATTCATCAGCAAGATCCCTTCCATAATTATTGATTATATCTACCGAAATAGTACCGATGACAGATGAGTTAAGCTTGATGGGAACGCATATAAAAGAAATTTTATTCGAAGTTGTATTTCTGTTCGCTCCGGTTCTGTTGAGGAACTTCGGCTCATTTAAAATATCCATTACAATGTAGGGATTTCCTGTTTTCACAACAGTACCGATAATCCCCTCCCCTGGCTTGTAAATCCCCTTGTTAACCTCTTCTTCACTATAGCCATGATGAATATCAACAAAGATCTCATCCTCCTCTTTATGATAAATACTTATCATTCCCCTTTCTATGTTATAATAAGTGACAATAAGATTAAACACATTAGACATGAGGAGGTTTATCTCAGCACTGTCATCGACAAAGATTCTCCCTATTTTTTCAAGCAATCCGCTCTGTCTGTCATTAATCAGATCCATTTTTTATCCTTTATCGCATCTTCAAAGTCAGTATAACTTCACTTACTATTTTAAAATAATACACAATAGTAACTAATAACATAATACAAACAAATATTTTTCAAAATAATGATGTCCGCCGTGAACAATTTTACAAAATTGTAATTTTACGGCAGATTTGGAGGGGGAGTTTAACTAACAATTCCCGCAGAAATATTTAATTCTGCGGGAATTGTATCTGAGAGTTATGAGATTATCATGTTTATCTTTTTTAACAGTATCTGTTAAAAAATCCCTGCCGGTGGCCCGGCAGGGATGAAAGATAGATATTAACCTATTGCTACTTCTCCATTTTCACCTGTCCGTACACGGATGCACTCTTCAAGAGGAACAACAAATATTTTACCATCCCCTATCTTCCCGGATCTTGCACTCTTTATGATGGCGTCAATTACCGGTTTTACAAAATCGTCATTTACTGCAATTTCAAAACGTACTTTATCTATAAGATTTATCTCTGTCTCTGCACCGCGGTAGTTTTCAGTAAAACCTCCCTGTGCTCCGCAGCCTATAACACTTGAGACAGTCATCTTTCCAACATTAGCTTCTGCAAGCGCCTGTTTCACATCACTCAGTTTCTCGGGCTGAACGATTGCTATAATAAGTTTCATACTGATTTCTCCTTAAATTATTATTTTCCTGTAATCCGGAATTATTTTGTAATGAATCCCTGAAAATCAGGATACGCTTTCATTCCATGTTCACCTATATCGAGACCCTGAATCTCCTCTTCACGTGATACTTTTAGTCCAAAAACCAGTTTTATTACATACCATACGGCAAATGCTGCTGTAAAAGTAAATGCACCGACTGCAACAACACCAATCGCCTGAGCTGTAAGAAGTTTCATTCCGCCGCCGAAAAACAGTCCATTTCCTGTAGCCGCTCCGGTAATTTTATCCTGAGCAAAAAGACCCACAGCAAGTGTTCCGAAAATACCGTTTACAAGGTGAACTGAAAGAGCCCCAACAGGATCATCAATTCTAAGTTTATCAAACATCATAACCGCACATACTACCAGAATCCCCGCTATAAATCCTATTATTGCCGAAGATCCCACACTTACAAATGCACATGGTGCTGTTATCGCAACCAGACCTGCAAGAGCACCGTTTATAATCATGGAAAGGTCAGGTTTTTTCTGAATCACCCATGACATAATTGTTGAACTTAATATCGCCATTGCAGCAGCAGTATTAGTAGTAACCGCTATATGTGCTATTGCACTTCCATCACCAACTGCCATTGTTGAACCGGGATTAAAACCGAACCATCCGAACCACAGTATCAAACCGCCAAGAGTAACAAGAGACATATTGTGACCAAAAATCGGATTTACTGAACCATCAGCTCTATACTTGCCCAGTCGTGATCCGAGAAGTAAAACTCCTGCAAGAGCTGACCATCCGCCAACTGAGTGAACAACAGTTGAACCTGCAAAATCCCACATTCCTAAAGTCTGAAGCCATCCGCCGCCCCATATCCAGTGTCCTGTAAGAGGATAGAGTACAGCAACAAGTACAACAGAGAAAATAATAACTGAATGCAGTTTTATACGTTCTGCTACTGCACCTGAAACAATAGTAGCCGCTGTTCCTGCAAAAACAAGCTGAAAGAAGAATTTTGCCCACATGGGAACTCCTGCCCAGCTGATCGCCGAATACGCCCCTTTGTATGCCTCCCCCATTGCCGGACTATTATCCATACCTGATGCAAAAAATAGACCCTCTAATCCTGCAAAAGGATTTCCGTTTCCGAACATAAGACCCCATCCTATCACCCAGAAAGAGATAGAAGATATGGCAAAAACCATGAAATTTTTTGCCAGAATGTTAACCGTATTTTTAGCACGGCACAATCCCGATTCAACCATGGCAAAACCAAGATTCATAAAGAAGACAAGAAATGCCGCAAGCAGAACCCATACAGTATCCATCCC
>JBBRFT010000236.1:0-5952 GCA_038241375.1 Spirochaetota bacterium | reverse complement strand
TTTCCCGTAGAAAAAAATATATAATAATCCGCTCCGCCCCTATTCGCCCTACGGGCACCTTTCGTCGAGTGCAATTTGGGCATCGTGCCCGCACTCGACATCTTTTATTTTTAACTGTAAATCATCCCGTGAAGCCCCCGCCTGCCCCGGTGGGGGCAAGGCTATTGTAATTATAACTAATGATTTAATTGTATTTAATGGAGAATTATATATTAAAGTCCCCCTCCGGGGGATTTAGGGGGCGGCAGTGAAGATGTGCGTAATGATTAGCCCATTCATGGGGGAGATGGCCAAAGGCCAGTGGGGGCGGAAAAAAATCATAAAATCCCCTTTTTTTTAAATTGACATAGAAGAGGTATCCCTCTCTTTTCTTTAAAAAAGTGAATATGAGTATTGACAATAAAAGGTAAACTTAATGAAGACATTTAAAAAAGTTTTAATTGCAAACCGCGGCGAAATTGCAATTCGTATTATCCGGGCGTGTCACGAGCTTGGTATACGTACCGTGGCAATATATTCCAGAGAGGACAGATATGCTCTCTTTAGAACAAAATCTGATGAGTCCTATCTTGTTGGAGCTAATAGCGGTCCCATAGACGCGTATCTCGGTATTGAAGAGATTATAAATCTGGCTTTAAAAAAAGGTGTCGATGCAATACATCCCGGTTACGGATTTCTTGCAGAAAACCCCGACTTCTCTGCTAAATGTGCTGAACATGGGATTGAGTTTATAGGACCTACGGCTTATATGCTCGACAGTCTCGGCGACAAGATAAAGTCAAAGATTGTAGCTCAGAAGGCGAATGTTCCGGTTATACCCGGAGTTGAAAAACCGATTAAAAGCGATGCTGAAGCAATTGATTTCGCGAAAAACTGCGGTTATCCCATAATGCTCAAAGCTTCCGCCGGCGGCGGCGGACGAGGAATGCGGATAATAAGAAATGAAAATGATCTTATCAGCGGTTTCCACAGCGCGGGTAATGAAGCGAGGAAAGCATTCGGCAACGATGACATCTTTATGGAAAAATATCTGGAGCAGCCGAAACATATTGAAGTACAGGTGCTTGGTGATAATTACGGAAATATAGTTCACCTTTTCGAGAGAGATTGTTCTATTCAGCGGAGACACCAGAAGGTGATTGAGTTTACACCTGCTATATCAATTACTGAAAAGCAGAGAGAGGCCATATGCGCAGATGCTGTTAAAATCGCACAGGCAGTAGACTATAAGAGCGCTGGAACTGTAGAGTTTCTTGTAGATAAAGAGGGTAAACACTATTTTATTGAAATGAATCCGAGAATACAGGTGGAGCATACTGTTACAGAAGAGGTGACTGGAATAGATCTTGTACAGAGTCAGATTTATATTGCGCAGGGTTACAGGCTCGATTCGGAACAGATTGGTATTAAATCACAAGACTCTGTTAAATCAAGGGGATACTCAATACAGTGCAGGGTAACTACGGAAGATCCGGCTAACGGATTTGCTCCCGATACCGGGCGTATTGATGTTTACCGTACAGGTTCGGGATGCGGGATACGGCTTGACGGCGGAAACGGTTATACAGGTTCGGAAATCAGTCCATATTACGATTCACTGCTTGTAAAAATTATTTCTCATTCAAGAACTTTTCAGGATGCTATAAATAAGGCTAAACGTTCGATAAAAGAACTTGTTATTGCCGGTGTAAAAACAAATGAAGGATTTCTTCTTAATGTATTATCTCACCCTGTTTTTCAAAGCGGCGATTGTACAACAGGGTTCATTGAAAGTACACCGGAACTTTTTGATATAACTCCTCACGATGATAGAGAAGTAAGAATACTGACTTATCTTGGCGAGAAGGCAGTTAATGAAACCAAAGGTATAACCATGGAACATGATGTTCCGCGGATACCAGTTGTTCCGGAGAATTTATCTCTTCGGGGAACAAAGCAGATTCTTGATGAGAAAGGACCTGCCGGTGTAGTGGAATGGATTAAATCACAGAATAAACTTCTCCTGACCGATACCACATTTCGTGACGCGCACCAGTCGCTTATGGCTACACGGCTTCGTACTTATGACATGCTTAAAATTGCCGAACCGACGGCATATCTTGCTCAGGATCTTTTTTCCCTGGAGATGTGGGGCGGAGCGACATATGATGTCGCGTACAGATTTCTGAAAGAGGATCCATGGGAGAGACTTGACCTTCTAAGAAAGAAGATACCCAACATCATGTTTCAGATGCTTCTTCGCGGAGCAAACGCTGTGGGCTACACCAATTATCCGGACAATCTTATACGGGAGTTTATAAAAGAGTCCGCTTCCGCGGGTATAGATATTTTCCGTGTATTTGATTCGCTTAATTGGCTCAAGGGGATGGAGATTGCTGTTGAAGAGGTACTTAAGGCGGGAAAGATTGCCGAAGCCTGTGTATGTTATACCGGTGATATTCTCGATACTAAAAGAGATAAATACTCTCTTGAGTATTATGTGAAGACCGCGAAAGAGATTGAAAACATGGGCGCGCAGATTCTTTGCATAAAGGATATGGCGGGACTTCTTAAGCCTTACGCCGCTGAAAAACTAATTAAAGCGCTGAAGAATGAAATTTCGATTCCTATACATCTTCATACTCACGATACAAGCGGTAACGCGGTTGCAACGGTTCTTCTTGCCGCCGAAACCGGTGTTGATATCGTTGATGTATCATTTAATAATATGTCAGGTGTTACAAGCCAGCCGGCTCTTAACTCAATTGTAGCAGCTCTTGAATATACAGAAAGAGAAACGGGATTGAGCCGTGACAGCATTCAGCTTATTTCAGATTACTGGAATGATATACGCCCGATTTACGGTCAGTTTGAATCGGATCTTCAGTCAGGTACAGCGGAAGTTTACAAGTATGAGATTCCCGGCGGACAGTATTCTAATTTCAAATCCCAGGTGGACAGTTTCGGACTGGGGCATAAGTTTGTTGAAGTAAAAGAGATGTATCTCTCTGTTAATATTATGGTGGGGGACATTGTCAAGGTAACTCCGTCATCAAAGATGGTTGGCGACCTTGCAATATTTATGGTTAAGAATGATTTAACTCCTGAAAATATTCTCATAAAAGGGAGAGATATGGCATTCCCCGATTCTGTTGTTTCATATTATGAAGGTATGATGGGTCAGCCTGTAGGGGGATTTTCAAAAGAGATACAGGATATAGTTCTAAAGGGGAAAACTCCAATTACATGCAGACCCGGTGAACTTCTTCCGCCTGTAGATTTTGAAAAAATCAGAAACGATCTTACTAAGAAGATGAATAGAATTCCTTCAAGCCGGGAGGTGCTCAGTTACGCACTCTACCCTAAAGTGTTTGATGATTTTATTTCATTCATTAAAAAATACGGCGATCTCAGCATGATGGATTCGCCTCTATTCTTTGACGGTTTAAGAAGAGGGACTCCTTTTGATGTTGAGCTTGCAGAAGGTAAAATATTTATTATTGAACTTATTCAGATAGGTAAAATAGACAGTGATGCGAACAGGCGGGTTGTCTTTGAAGTAAACGGCAACAGACGTGAAATGACCATACTTGACAAAACATACATGTCTGAAAAGACAACAGCTGTATCTACTCAGATGGCTGACCCTGATAATCCGAAAGAGATAGGTGCAGGGATACCCGGTTCTGTTTCAAAGATTCTGGTTAAAGAGGGCGTCACGGTAAAAGAGGGAGACAGTCTTCTTGTACTTGAAGCGATGAAAATGGAGACAAATATCACTGCTCCGATATCCGGTGTTATATCTGAAATCGCGGTTAAAGAGGGGCAGAGAGTGAAAAACGGGGAGCTTCTGATTAAGTTTGAGTAACAATAAATGAATAATCTAAATTTTTATTCCGCATTGAGAGCTCTATCCAACAGGGATTATCGTCTCTTCTTCTTTGGGCAGGGTGCATCTCTTATCGGAACATGGATGCAGAGTGTTGCCGCAAGCTGGCTCATCTACAGGCTTACCGGTTCAGCCTTTATGCTGGGGTTGTCCGGATTTCTGGGGCAGATCCCCATCTTTCTTATTTCACCGGTTGCCGGTGTTCTCGGGGACCGGTGGAGCAGACATCGTATTCTTCTTATCGTTCAGATTATGTCCATGATCCAGGCTTTCGTATTAGCTGCTGTTACACTTAGCGGCGTAGTTCAGGTCTGGCATATTCTTGCTCTTACCGGTATTCTCGGGATAATAAACGCTTTTGAAATGCCAGTCCGGCAGGCATTTGTTATTGAAATGATAAAGGACCGGGATGAACTCCCTAATGCTATTGCTCTTAATTCATCAATCTTCAATGCTTCAAGACTTGTGGGCCCTGCAGTTGCCGGCGCGATTATTGCTGCAGCCGGTGAAGGTGTCTGCTTTCTGATAAACGGATTAAGCTATATAGCTATAATCGCAGCTTTTCTTTCAATGAATGTCATACCGCTTAAAATTAAAAGAACCGGTAAAAATGTTTTTGCCGACATGAAGGACGGATTCTCATATGCCGTCAGATTTGTTCCCATAAGAGATATTCTAATTCTAATTGCTCTAATGAGTCTTTTCGGTATGACCTTCCCGGTTCTTCTCCCCGTGTTTGCAGACAGGGTATTCGGAGGAGGTTCTCATACCTTCGGTATTCTGGTTTCGGCATCGGGGGCTGGGGCTTTTCTTGCCACAATTTATCTTGCAATGAGGAAGTCGCTTCAGGGTCAGGGACTAATTATGAATATTGGAGTTTATACGTTTGCATTTAGTCTCATGGCATTTGCTTA
Source organism: Spirochaetota bacterium (assembly GCA_038241375.1). Lineage (GTDB taxonomy): Bacteria > Spirochaetota > UBA4802 > UBA4802 > UBA5550 > WRGT01. The sequence goes on along the minus strand of JBBRFT010000236.1, from coordinate 1,170 downwards.
TTCAGATATTATTTATATATCTATGCTGCTGCTTGTTGTTATCGGATTCAGCATGATTGTAGTGGTTGCTTCAAGCAATATGGTACTTCAGGCTATAGTCGATGAGGATAAACGGGGGAGAGTCATGAGTTTCTATATAATGGCTTTTACTGGCGCTGCTCCTGTCGGAAGTCTTTTAGCCGGATCATTGTCATCAAAAGCCGGGGCACCGCTTACTGTTTTTATCTGCGGCTGCGCCTGTTTTATTCTTGCTGCCGCTTTTTCATTCCGGCTCCCTGCCGTAAGGGTGCTCGTGAGACAAGCTATCGCCAGGGGGGAGAGTTGAATATATCGTTTGACCCGGATTCACCTGATTAACAAATTAACATGATTAGATTGCGGAGCATCCGCAATCTAATCATGAAAATCCTTAAATCCCTTAATCAAGGTTCAGACAATATAAAATACTTGAATTACATTCTTCCTTATAGTATTATTGTTTAAAATCTTAAGAAGGAGTTTTATATGAAAAAAGTTTTAGCGTTATTATTTGCCTTTACTGTTGCCGGGATAGTATCCTGTTCAAAAAGTCCTGAAGCAGAAGCAAAGGCGCTTATGCTTGACATGACAAAAGTTACAGAATCTGCTGCTGAAAAAATTGAGAAAGCCACAAATGCAAAGGAAGCCGGCGAAGCGCTTATCGGGTATGCCGAGAGTATGAAGAAGCTGGCAGTTAGAGGAAAAGAGCTTGAGAAAAAATTTCCTGATTTTAAACCTGAAGGGAATGACAAGTTTAAAACAGAGCAGGATGCTATGATGAAATCCATGGAAAGATTTACTGCTGCAATGACCGGAGTCATGATAAAATATCCCGGGTCTAAAGAGATTATGGATGCCTCGGTAAAAATGACAGAGATAATGAAAGACTAATAACAAGATTCATTTTATATAAATAAAAGAGCTCTGTTGAAGGGCTCTTTTTTATTAAGATTAAAATTCTGCAATTATTACTGTAAAATTAATTATATTAAAGCAGCAGGAAAAGAAATGGCGTTTGTAAAAATAGAAGGATTTGTCGGGAATATTTATATCCCGGAGACAAATAAGGGGAGAAAAAAACATCCATGTAAGGACTGTTTCAGCTGCGGGTACTGCAGCGATGAAAGGTGTGAACTCTGTCTTAAGAAGAGC
>JBBRFT010000235.1:0-5965 GCA_038241375.1 Spirochaetota bacterium | reverse complement strand
TTGGTACAGGATTATGCGCTTTAGGAAGATAATCATATGCAATATCATTCTCCTTCTTCGCATTCTAGCCAAACCATGCTTTTAGCATGCTGATAAGATATTTCGGTTTATGCTGCCACCAGTTCATTCTCATCGGATCGTTAGTTTTCGGAACATAATTCTGAATGTATGTTTCCAGGTTAAGATCTTTTGCTTTAGGAGCTTCCAGATATCCCGGGATGATATGCCATAGCAGCGCATGGTCAGTTGATCCCTGAACATTTGACTCACCTCTAAGCGCATTGATACCGCCTCCGGCCATACCCATATTACCCAGAAGAATCTGAAGTATAGAAAATGTACGGATATTCTGAACACCGATTGTGTGCTGTGTAGCACCCATTGCATACATAATAGTTGCCACTTTATCAGGCTTGTGTGTGGATGTATAAAGTTCAGCGACTTTTTTAAAGGATTCAACAGGACATCCTGTGATTGCACTTACTTTTTCAGGGGTGTATCTTTCAAAATGTTTTTTCATCAGTTGATAAACGCAATTAGGATCTTTCAGAGTTTTGTCTTTCTTAGGAATCCCTTTATCATCAAGCTGATATTTCCATGATTCTTTATTATAAGAATTTTTTCCACTTTCATATCCTGAGAAAATACCATCATCAAATTTAAAAGCAGAATTGATCAGATATGCCGCATTTGAATATTCAACAACATAATCTTTTTGGATAAAGTCATTCTGAAGAGCATAATTTATTATACCGCCCATAAAAGCAATATCTGTTCCAGGTCTTATCGGAGCATAAAGATCAGCTAAAGATGAAGTCTTTGTAAATCTAGGGTCAACATTGATAAGTTTACCCCCTCTATCTCTTGCTTCCTGAACATACTTAAATGAAATCGGATGATTTTCTGCTGCATTACTTCCTATTATAAATACTACGTCTGCATTCCGGATATCTATCCAGTGATTGGTCATTGCACCACGACCAAATGTAGCCCCCAAACTGGCGACTGTTGAGCTGTGTCAAATCCGGGCCTGATGTTCAAGATAAGTTAAGCCCATTAATCTTGCAAACTTTGTCCATACATAACACTCTTCATTATCAAGAGCTGCTCCGCCAAGACCGACAATTCCACCTGTACGGTTTACGGTTACGCCATTCTCTTTTTCAACGAAGGTCTTGTCACGTGCTTCCTTGATTCTTTCAGCCATCATTTCGTAGGCTTTCTCCCATGAGAGCTCCTCCCACTGAGTTCCGCCCGGTTTTCTGTACTGGACTTTGTCAAGTCTTCGCTTGATGGGATTAGAAGCTATCTGATAAAGAGCCGCGCCTTTTGCACAAAGACTACCTTTATTGATAGGATGTTCCGGATCACCTTCGATGTTAACAATCTTTCCGTTTCGAGCAGAAACAATAAGTCCGCATCCTACACCACAATAAGGGCATATAGATGTGCTCTCAGTTGTACCTTTCAACTTGTCCGGTGATGATTTACATCCGGTTAGAAAGGAAGTTCCCCCCAAAAAAGCCCCGGCTGCTGTCGCACCTGACAGTTTGAGGAAATTTCTTCTGGTAACAGGCATGAATATCCTCCTGGATAAAATTTATATATATTTTTTTAATTTATACGCATTATAAAAGAGTCAGTCATTAAAAAATGCTTCCTCCTTTTTGTGCGGATAGATTTGTAACCGTAAAGAAACTACAATTTTATGTTCATATGTCAAATTAATTATTATTTTAAATAAATTTTTCCGGCTGATTAGACGGATATTTTTACATTATGCTTTCATTCCAACTAAAGACTTTTTTTATCAACAGATTTTCATAATTGACAATCTATCTATAAATATTATTCTTTTAAATATATCCATTGAGAGATTAAAATGAATAATAGAACAATCTGGTCTCAGGACCTCTATCTCAAAACTATACGTTTCGCCGGAGATGTTCACGGAGACCAGAAAATACCCGGTTCAAATCTCCCTTATATTATACACATATCAAATGTATGTATGGAAGTTATGGCTGCTCTATGTTCAGGAGAAACTCAGAATCCCGACCTTGCAATTCAGTGCGCCCTCCTTCATGATACAATTGAAGATGCTGGTATAACTGCCGATGAAATTGAAAAATTATTTGGAAAAGACGTTTCCGACGGAGTGCTCTCATTAACTAAAAATGGAGATATATCCAAAGAGCTCACGATGAAAGACAGTATTGAAAGGATAAAACTGCAGCCGATAGAAATATGGATGGTTAAACTTGCCGACCGGATAACAAATCTCCAGCCTCCTCCAGATCATTGGAGTAATGAAAAAATAAGCAATTACCGGCAGGAAGCTGAGTATATACTGAAACACCTAGGGAGTGCAAGTACTCTGCTCAGAGAGAGACTGAATCAGAAAATAAAAAATTACCCCTGAACAGAATTGTTATCATTCTCTTCAAAAGATCTTTTATTCTGCATATAGTCATCAAGAATTTTGTATATCTCCCAGAATGAATAGAATAGAGAGAGTATAATTGGCCCTATTATTACTCCAGGCAGATTAAAAGCCTGTATACTCCCCAGAAGAAGAAAAAAGAATAAAAGCGGATGAAAATTAAGTTTATCCCCGAAAATTATAGGCTTCACCAGATTCTCAAGAATCATATACCATGAAAAACACCATACTGAAGCAAAAACAGCCATGCCATAATTCCCTGTAAAATAAAGATAAAGCGCCGCCGGCAACCATATTAATGTTGTGCCTATTACGGGAATGAGGGAAAGAATTGCAGCAAATGTCCCCCATAATAAAGGTGTACTGATTCCAGCTATAAACAGTCCAACTCCCACCATAAATCCCTGAATAATCATTATAAAAAGATTACCAAGCATAAGAATATAAATCACACCTTTCATCTTAGATACAATATCCTTCTCCAGATCGTCCGGGAAAGGGAGTATTCTATAAAGTGCGCCTTCAAGGTTATAAGCATCTTTGAATAAAAAGTATAGTATCAGCATCATAAGAAAAAATTTAATTATAAAATTAATTGGAAATGACACTACCGACGTTATACTGGAAAAAACCGACATTGTAGTTTCTTTAAAATAACTCAGTATTCTTTCGCCAAAATCAGCTTTCTCAATATCAAAAAAAGTCAGAGCACCATCTATAAGCTTATTTTCACCAGCATGTTTGAGTATATCATAATAAACCGTAAAATGAATCCGCCCGTATAAATCATATAGCTGTTCAGAAAGCATCATAAGAAGGAACATCGAAGGGACAACAACCAGTGCAAGTATTATCAGAATAATCAGCATTGAACTGAATATTCGTTTTTTTACATATTTCAGCAGCAGTTCATGAAGAGGTCTTAGTGCAACGTAAAAAATTAGCGAATATAGGAAGATCCATAAATAAAACCGGAATATATATAGTAAAAAAATCAATATAACAGCAAATAATATAAGAAAATAGCTTTTCATGGTTTTATTTTTAAAAAGTGTTTCGTAGGATTTGTTATCTGTCATTGCCGCATCTTCAATTGTTTATTTTTTAAACTATACATCTCTCATGGAGAGATGTATAGTTTATCTGATTAAGTCTGCAAATACCCATAAGGCATTTACCTGCTGAATAGTTTCTTCATTTGGTTAGATAATGAGATAGATCAGTGGCAAGTTTTGATATTGCATGATCAAGATATTTTTCATCAGAGATCCTTTTTTTGAAATCATCTACCTTTTCAGGATCTCCTGAAATTTTACCCTGGCGTATCTCACGATCATCCATTTTCATGAGATTATTCATTGAAAACCTCCCGGTCACCTGTTCCTCCCTGAACAGGAATTGATACCTGATATTCTAATCGACATCTGCTTTAATTTAATAAATGAAATTTCATAAATCAAGTCTTCTTTTAAAAATAAAGCGCAATGAAAGTCTCATTCTAACTTCAGGAAACATAATCCGGATAAAAAAATTGAATTTTAACTGTAATTATTAAACATATACTAATTATTATTGACTAATGCTCTATTTTATAAGTATGTTATTAATAAGTACGCTTGAAATGAGGGAAAATGGCCACTAACCTTAATAATTTCCAGATAAATACACTCAGAATTATTTCAAAGCTTCTTGAAAATGATGCCGTTGATGATTCAATTCTGGAACAGCTATGGAAAAATGAACTGGAATACTTTTCTTTAGTGGAGAAATGTAAATTACTCAGTGAAAAAGTAAATATTGATGAAAAAACAGGTTTTTTAAAATATAGCGACAATTATCTGACAGATATTGTAAAAACTGCATCAAGAATAATGAGCAACAATAAATTCCCGCATCTGGATGTCGGATTTGTACGATTCGATATAGATGATTTCTCTAAATTTAATAATAAATACGGACATGATCTCGGTGATGAAATACTAAAAAAAGTAAGTGAAATAATCAGAAACTGCTCCCGTCCGACAGATTATGTTATCCGCTTCGGCGGAGAGGAGTTTGATGTAATACTCCCCTCTACTAATATTAGCGGTGCTGAAGTTTTTGTCCGCAAAATACTAAGTGAAACGCGGAAAATGAATTTCAATTACGATACTAAAAAAAAGATTAAAACTACCATGAGTGCCGGGATTACTTCATGCCGGATAAGCCTGCAATCAGCTACAAAAAAGGATGAAATAAATAAAGAATTTAAAAATCTCCAGAAAAAAGCTGACGATGCCCTGTATGAGGCAAAATTTCTCGGTAAAAACAGATTCTCAACTTACTCACCTGAAAAATGTGATGAATATTCAATTATCCGGAGCCAATATGCCCAAAGAGGATGAAACAACAGGTGCAGAAGTACTTCGTCTTGCGAATCTTATGTAATCCCGCACCTGTCTTCTAAATCCCAAAGAGGGATTTAGAAGTTATGCTTTTAAGTCACAATAAATAATCTTTTAGCTGTATAGAAAAACACCTTTATTAATTACAGTTTTCCCGTTCCCTGAATAAACATTAAAATTGATGCCATGAAGCCCATCTTTCTCTGTTCGATAACCGATAAGTGTAAGTGTATCGCCTGGAATTACAGGATATGAAAATCTCCCTGATACTTCACGCAATCTTCCCGAGTCCCTTCCGGCGACTCCATCTATTAGTGAATTTGTGCACATTGCCATAACACAGACTCCATGAAGAATCCTCCCGGAGAGTCCGGCTGCTTTTGCAAATATAGTGCTTGTATGTATAGGGTTGTAATCATTCGATACTCTGGCGTACTTTTTTTCCTGTCCCTTAACGGTATTAATTAAAAAATTTACACCTTCTGTTTCGGAAAAACCGGGAAGAGCATATTTCTCTTTTTTTGAAATAGCCCCGGCTCTCTTCTCAAATCCTCTGACAACAAATCCTGTTTCAGCTTCGAGTATAAGTTTTCCCTGAGAGCTCCCCTTTGTTTTCACAAGAAGAAGCTCTCCGGCGGGAGTATCTGCAATATCCGCGATTGTCATCTCTATGCTGAAATGATCCTCATGCGACACCGCAGCGTATGATTTAAGACTCTGCTGACCGTGTACCATTCTTAAAAGATTAAGATTCAAATCTCTGTGAGTTATTATCTCTCTGAATAGCGGATAGAGTTCTTTTGAAAAAAAGAAAGGGGGTGCAGGTGAATCATGTCCTGCGTATTTTTCAAAATCATCACATGTGGCATCGACATAATCATGTATCTCATCGAGACCAAATGGCCCGAAGTCTTTTTTAATTGAATAACCTATCATTCCGCGATTCATTGCTCTAGAGTTGATATTGCGAAAAATTGATCTGAAAACTGGAATGTTATTAATAAGCATATACAGCCCCCCTACTCCCGCATATCCGCCTTTCTATCCCATTCGCCTTTATCTCTTAGCCCATCAATAATCTTTATAGCCTGATTTTTTAAATTCATATAGTCAACTTTTGCCACGCGATTCAGCGGCA
>JBBRFT010000234.1:0-5967 GCA_038241375.1 Spirochaetota bacterium | reverse complement strand
TGCGCCTCCCCCTTTATGTATATATATAGTGACAAGATCTTTTCCGTTAAATCGTGAGAAATCCTCTTTCTCCCTTGATGAAAATGATGTGACTGCTAAATCTTTCAGGTAAACAAGACCCTTCTCACTGTTGTTTACTATTGTGTTGTCAATATCTGTTATCGAACGGAACCTTGAGGGGATATTCAAAACAGTTATCCCGGCACCGGTTTCAACTGTACCCGCGGGGACTGAAATATTTGAACGCCCTACTGCCGACGAGACATCAGAGAGAGTCAGTCCCCGTGCTTCAATCCGGCTCCTGTCTGTCTCTATGTGAATCTCACGGATCATTCCTCCTGCAAGGTTTATTTCTGAAATACCGTCAACACGCTGCAGCGCCGGTTTAATTTTTCTGTCGGCATAATCCCGCACATCATCAGGTGAGAGACCATCAATCTCAATAGCGGCAATAATTACCGGACGTTCAGAGGGGTCGTATCTGTAGACAACAGGCTCCTGTACTTCTTCTGGAAATGAATCTTTAATAAGTTCAATCTTTTCACGGATTTTTACCGAAGCTATTTTGATATCTGTTTTTTCACTGAAGGTAACATTAATTTTAGATTTCCCCTCTTCAGAGACAGAATCGATCTCTGTAATTCCGTTTACAGATTTTATTATTCTCTCAACAGGTTTGGTAAGAAGAAGTTCAATCTTCTCCGGTCCCACTCCGGGATATTCTATCAGAATAGATATAGCGGGATAATCTGATGCCGGGACAAGTGAAACAGGTAATTTATATAAAGATATAACTCCCGCGGTAATAAAAGCGGCAGCCAGCATAAATGCACTTATTCTGTTATTGATAAAATACCTGATCATATTATTGTTCCGGTTTATCCCGATTAACGGCTGCAAAAACTACAGGTATAAAAACAAGTGTAAGGATCGTCGATACCGTCATCCCTCCGATAACCGTTACAGCAAGAGGTCTCTGCAGTTCAGAACCTTCACCCATGCCGAGTGCAATTGGGAAAAGTGCGAGAATAGTAGTAAGCGTTGTCATGAGAATCGGCTTAAGTCTTCTCCGGCCTGCTTCAATAACAGCCTTCTCTATTGTATTCCCTTTTATATACTCTTTATCAATAAAATCAAAGAGAACAATTGCATTATTTACAACCGTTCCGCTGAGAAGAATCATCCCCATGCCGGAATTTATGTTTAAACTCTGTCCAGTTAAAAGAAGAGCCGGCGAAACCCCAAGCGCTGTTACCGGGATACTTATCATAATAATCAGGGGATTCCTTAAAGACTGGAACTGACCCGCAAGGAGCATGTAAATAAAAACCACAGCAAGTATCATGGCAAGCCCCAATGAATAAAACGCCTCCACCATCTCATCGCTCCCGTCGGCAACTCTCCATACGACCCCCTGACGGAAGTTCATATCACCGAGTATATTCCGGAGCTTTCCGGATATGAAACCTCCACCCTGAATAATATCTGCGCTTACAATATTTATCCGGCTCTGATCTTTCCGTACAATCCGTCCGCTGCCGGTTCCTGTTTTTATTACTGCAAATTTTGATACAGGGACGTTTACACCAGTTGAAGTTTTAACAATAATTCTGTTTAGCGATTCTATACCGGTTCGATCGTTTTTATTCAGGCGGAGCCGTATATCAATTTCGTCATCTCCGTCACGAAAAGTGGAGGATACTTCACCCCGAACGGCCATGCCAAGCTGTGATGCCGCATCCTCAACATTCAGCCCCAGTGAAGCGGCTGATTTTCTGTCAATATCAACCCGAAGCTCGGGAGATTCCCGGTCAAATACCGAAGTTATCCCCTTTAACCCCTTTTGTTTTAAAAGCATATCCTTTACGGCGTTTCCTGACTCTTTCAGGTCTGCTTCGTTATTCCCGTAAATTTCAATCTCTGTTTTATCCTTACCGGCAGAGAAAACAGATGCCACAAGATCCTCTTTCATTCGATATGTAATTTTTGCACTTTCATTGAATTTCAGGTTCTCTTTAAGTTCAGTTATAAACTCTTCCGCGGATCTCCCATTTTTCATAAATACTTTTATTAAAGCATAGTCCGCCCCTCTGCCTGAAATTTTCTCCGAGATATTATCATCAGGGTCACATCCTGCCTTTGTAAAAATGTATTCAGCTCCCACTCTGCTCTTTATATAATTTTCAAATGACTCACATATACCCGATGTCTCAGAAAGTGCAGTTCCTCCCGGGAGTTCAATCTCAATGGAAAATTCACCTGGATCAACAGCAGGCATAAGTTCACTATCGATAAATATAAATAGAATCATACCTGTAAACATTGCCATGCATCCGGCAGTGATTATCTTTTTTTTATCACGAAGAGCAGCGGCGATAACTAACTCATAAAAGTTTTCAATTGCAGACATGGTTTTATCTGACATTACATCAAATTTTCCAGCTATGCTCTCCAGGCCATTAGCAGTCCCGGTCTTTGAAAATTGAGGGAATACTGAAAATGTAATATTAAGTCCCGCCAGCATAGGGATAAGTGTAAGTGAACTGACGAGCGAAAGTATAAGAGCAAATGAAACCGTCAGTGCAAGATCACGGAAAACCGCACCTGAGAGTCCCGATACAAAAACTATCGGAAGAAAGACTATAATTGAAGTGAGTACAGAAGCCGTAACGGGGGCTGCCACATCCATGGTGCCCTTCAGCGCAGCATCAAAACCAGTAAGAGATTTATCTTCATCTTTATAATCCTGAATAGATTCAAGAACAACAATCCCGGCATCGACCATCATACCGGTGCCCACTGCAAGCCCTCCGAGAGACATTGTATTTAAGGATATATCGAACATCTTCATAAGAACCATGGTACCGGCTATACTTACCGGTATTGACAATGAAATAATCACCGGAGCCACAACAGATTTAAGAAAAAACCATATAACAAAAAACGAGATCACTCCCCCGAGTAAAGCTGCATAAAGAACATTATCAATTGATGACTGTATAAAACGGGACTGGTCATAAATACACCTGATACTGAAATCACCTCTCTTCCCTGAGACTATATTATCCACTTCAGCTCTGACAGCTTCGCAGGTCATAATTGTATTTTTTCCCGGTTCCTTTTTAACCAGTAGGGCCACGCTCTCTCGTCCGTTAAACCTCACTGCAGATTTTCTTTCTTTAAATGTATCTGTTACTGATGCAATATCCGAAAGATAAACCGGAACACCCTTTTCACTGTATCCCGTTACTACAGAACGTATATCTTCACAGTTTCTGAATTCTCCAGACGTACGGACAAGATACTCCTTCCCCTCTTTAACCAGACTCCCGGCGGGATAGCTGTAATTTGACGTACCTATACTCTGCGAAATTTCAGGAAGCGACAGGCCCTTAGAATAGAGAGAAGCATTATCAACCTCAACAAGAATCTCCCGCTTATCGCCGCCCTGAAGTTCAACAAGAGATACACCGTTTATTCTTTCAAGAAATGGTACAATCTCCTTCTCAGCTCTCTTTCTGATATCAGCAGAGCTCCCCTCGGACAGCGACAGTGAATAGATCATAACAGGCTCATCGGCTGGATCATATTTAACAACAATTGATTTGCCCGTATCATCCGGAAGCTCACCCCGTATAAGGTCAACCTTCTCCTTTACTCCGATAAGAGCCATGTCCATATCACGCTCCCATTGGAAACTGACTTTTACTATGCTCATTCCATCTATAGATTCCGATTTCACCTCTGTAACTCCGCTGACCGAAGTAACTGCCTCCTCTATCCGCGATGTGACAAGCTTCTCCACTTCAGACGGCGACGCGTTTTCAAATGGCGTAATAACTGTAAGAGCCGGAAGATCTATATCCGGAAGAAGCTCAACCGGGAGTTTATACGCCGATATAATACCCAGAAGGCAGATTCCGCTGAAGATCATCGCTGTTGTAATCTTCCGTTTAATCAGAATTGCAATGATTTTCATCAGTCGATTCTCATCCCCTGATAAACGCTGTTAAGACCGCCGATAATAACCCGGTCTCCGGCTTTAACACCTTCGATAATTTGAATATCCCCTCCGTACAAGCCACCGGTTACAACATTCTCTTTCACTACCAGATTGTTCTTTACGATATAAATTTCACTTCTGCCGTCATCGTGTGTTATAACCGCGCTTTCAGGTACCAGAATCCCGTTTACCGATTTACCTGTATCGATTAATGCCCGGGCAAACATCCCCGGAAGAAGAACACCGTTTCCATTTGATACCGCGGCCTTCACCTCAACACTCCGTGTCTTCGTATCAAGCACCGGAGAGATGGTATCAATAATTCCGCTGAATTTTTTTTCCAAGTCAAAGGCATCAACGGTAAACAGAACTTTCTGACCCGATTTAACTTTTGTAATATCCTTCTCATTCAGATTCATAGATACAAAGACAGAACTTATATCCATAACAGTGGAAATGACTGAGTCCTCTTTCACCATCTCGCCACCCTCCATGTTCTTTACCGCAATTACTCCTGTTATGGGGGACCTGATGTAAGTCTCTTTAAGTAAAAGCTCAGTGGAGAGTAGTGAACTCCGCGCCTGGCTTACTCTGGATTTTGCAGATTCAACTTCCGCTTTCTCAATCTTTGTATTTATCTCTTTGAATATTTTTATCTTTTCATCGGCATTTGCAGGGACTTTTCTCCCTTCGCTTCTTATATCGGAATCACGGTACCCCACAAGCTGAATCTCGTAGTCCGATTCCGCAAGTTCGTACTTCGTCTTAAGAGTTGTGTGCTGAGTCTTAATACCTTCAAGCTCTGTATTGCTTATTCCACCTGCTTTAAAGAGTTCAGTTTTGTTTTTTAAAACACTGTTCATATTCTCATATGAAACTTTCTTGTCGTTCAGGTCGGCTTTCGCCTTTGTAATTGTTTTAAATTTAATCTCAATCCCTTTCAGAGCATCGCTGTATTTAGCTTCTGCCAGTTCCAGGGCCTTCTTTGCAATTTCAAGTTCGGACTGCTGCTGTTTAAGTGTAATTTCAAAGGGGAGTCTTTCGATCTCTGCAATGAGTTCGCCCCTGCCCACGCGTTTTCCCTCTTTAATATAAATTCTGCTCAGACGGCCGCTGACCTTTGAAGAGATATTCACCTTCTCTTTAAATACAATCTGACCAAGAACCTGAATCGTATCCCGCACTTCTCTGTTCTCAGCGATAACAGTCGAAATAGATTCCACAGCAGATTTTTTTGAGAGAGATAATTCTCTCTCAGCAATAATCTCCGGCCTGATAACTAATCCGTAAATAATTCCTGCGGCAGTAACGACAATAAGAAGTGCCGCGATAATTTTATTTTTGAAATTAAAATTTCTTACAAACAACAGAATAGAATTTAAAGTTTTCATTTTACCCCTTTTTGGACTTTTTGATTTTATTGTAAAACTTTCCGCCTCACCCGGCCTTTACTTCGTTTGGCCACCCTCTCCCGGGCATTGCCCGGGAGAGGGTGTTGTACAGTATTTATACAACCCTCTCCAGCCCTAAGGGCGGGAGAGGGTGCTCGAGCGAATGCGTCGAGCGGGTGAGGCGCGCGTATAAGGCAACTACTCCTTACTCTTCACATACCCTTTAAAAAAATCTATATCCATTCCGGCGGAAAGCTCAAGGGCCGAAGCTGCCATGAGATACTTTATCTTTGCGTTAAGCAGCGCCACGGCGGACTTGCCGCGCTCCATCTCCTTTTCAAGGAGATCATATCTCCGGGATTCCCCCATCTGTGCCTTGAGCCTTTCTATTACAAGCTGAGCATCGTAAAGCTCTACCTGTTTTGAAGCTATCCCTATCATCTCCCATGAATTTCTGATTTCAGCAGAGAGCGAAGTGATTTCAGCCGCGATACTCTCCTTCAATACTGAGAGTTCATCTCCCGATTTTGCCATCTCTATCCGGCTCTGGAGGAGAGTACTTTTGTATGGCAT
>JBBRFT010000233.1:0-5990 GCA_038241375.1 Spirochaetota bacterium | reverse complement strand
CAAAAAGCTTGACCGTAATCTGCTTTTGTTTAGTCTCTCTTAAATAAATTATAAAAGAAAGATATTAAAAATGAATAAAAATGTAGTTGAACAGAATTTCATCGAATCTGTGCAGAATAAATTCCGTTTTCTGAATAGTGTTTTTCTGGGCCTCCCCCTGGATAATAAAGGAGCCGGGAAAATTCTCCTGGAGTTCAATGAACATGTTTTAAAGGCAGTTGACCGGGGAGAGAATCCTGAAAAAATAATTCCCGCATTTTTCCCGGGAATAACCGATGAAGAAAAATTAATTGATGGTCTTTTTCAGATTATAAAATATATCGAGCGTGAAGTCGTTCTCTTTGATGCAGTTGAAGACGCCTCTTTCGAAAAAATCAACAATGTCAGCGGCTCGAATTCACTCAGCAATGTTATAGGAAATGCTATCGAAGAGGGTAAGTCCAACGAGATTATAAATCTTCTTTCAAATAATAGCGTCCGGGTGGTGTTGACGGCCCATCCAACACAATTCTATCCCGGAACAATTCTTGGTATTATAAACGATCTTAATCTTGCTATCAGGGAAAACAATCTGTCACAGATAAGTACCCTTCTGAAACAGCTGTCATTTACACCCTTTTTCAGCAAAAAAAAGCCCACTCCATATGATGAGGCGCTCAGCCTTATCTGGTACCTTGAAAATGTTTTTTACGAGGCAGTTCTTAATATTCAGGAGACAGTTCAGAACACTATCCCGGGGCAGAGCGGCGAGCTTATAAATCCGGGACTCATAGAGATGGGATTCTGGCCCGGCGGAGACCGTGACGGTAATCCCTTTGTCACATCAGACATTACGCTGAAAGTTGCCAACAGACTCCGGTCATCCATATTAAGGAAATACTATGAAGAAGTCCGGAAATTAAAAAGAAAACTTACTTTTAAAACTGTCTTCGAAAAGCTGCGGTATCTTGAGATGGAGTTATTCAGAAGTCTTTATTCGGAAAAAGAACCGGAGATAACTGTCGAGGAACTCATTACTGTTTTGAATGAAATCAAGCATATTCTAAATGAAAAGTATGACGGTATTTATGAATATGAAACCAGCCGGCTCATCAACACCATCACTGTTTTTAGGTATCATTTCGCTTCAATGGATATACGCCAGAATAATTCGGTTCATCGTGAGGTTTTAACCAGCATCTTACAAAATCTAAATGAAGATAAAACATATGAATCTCTTCCCGCGGGAGATCGGGCAGAATTTCTTCTTGGGGGAAACCTCAGGAAAAAATATTTATCCATGGAAATGGACGCAGCAGACGAGACTCTCCGCAGCATAAATGCAATCCGGACCATACAAAGCCTTAATGGCGAAAAGGGATGCAACAGATATATTATAAGCAACTGCGACAGTGAAGATAATATTCTTGAGCTAATGGCGCTCTTCACATTTGCAGGGTGGGACCTGAACGGCATAACTGTTGATATTATTCCATTATTTGAAACAATCACCGATCTTACTAACGCGGCATCAGTAATGGAGAAATTATATAATAACAATTATTATAAAGAACATCTTAAAAGGCGGAAAAACCGGCAGACCATTATGCTCGGATTTTCCGACGGAACCAAAGACGGAGGATACTTTACCGCAAACTGGGCAATCTACAAGGCCAAAGAATCACTGACTGCATTGTCCAGAGAGGCCGGTATAGAGCTTACATTCTTTGACGGCCGGGGCGGTCCCGCGGCGCGGGGCGGCGGTAAAACCCATAATTTCTACACCTCCCACGGAAAGAGTATCGAGAATACCAGAATTCATTTAACAGTTCAGGGGCAGACAATCAGCTCCAATTTCGGGACTGTAATTTCTGCCAGATACAACATGGAACAACTGGTAAGCGCTAGTCTGAAAAACCGGCTTTACAGCAGGCATAACGCAGATTTTTCACCTGAAGACCGCGAGCTCATGGAGAGTCTTTCCAGTGACAGTTTTGATGCTTATCTTAAACTTCGGAATGATGAAAAGTTTATACCATACCTAATAAATCGAAGCGCGCTCCCTTATTACGGGAAAGCTAATATCGGGAGCAGACCGGACAAAAGAGGCAACCCTGATAATTTCAGTCTGAAAGACCTGAGAGCTATCCCATTTGTAGGATCATGGAACCTTAATAAACAGAATGTACCCGGTTTCTACGGTCTGGGATATGCCCTGAATAAAGCACTGGAAGAGGGTAAAAAATCCGATCTTCACGATCTCTTCAGGCGTTCACTGTTTTTCAAAACTCTCATCATGAACAGCATGATGGTATTGAAAAAAACCAATTTTGATATTACATCTTATCTGCAGAATGATGAAGAGTACGGCGCTCTCTGGGGAAATCTTCTGGAGGAATTTAACCGTACCGCAGATACTCTGTTAATTGTATCCGAAATGGAACATCTCATGCAGGGGAATCCGAAAGACCGCCTCTCGGTTGAACTCAGAGAAAAGATGATTTTACCGCTATGCGTAATTCAGCAGTATGCCCTGTGTATGGTTAACCGGCTGAAAAAGGAAAGTCCCGAAAGTAAACTTATTGAAAAATATACTCATATGATTATCCGATCTTCATACGGAATAATCAATGCCGGGCGAAACTCGGCTTAATTATTTTACTTTATCTTTACACATTGTTTTATTATTAAAATTTAAATCAGCAAGAAGTTTATCAATCTGCTTCATGGCTGTCCGGAGTGCTTCACGCCCTGAATCGGTAATATTGTAATATTTTCTTATTTTGCCCGCGACGTTACAATCATTGTGAACAAGGTAACCCTTGTTTTCAAGGCCATGGAAAGTATTATAGAGAGTGCCGTATGATAAATGATACCCTGCCTCTGCAAGGTGCTCATGAATCTCCTTCCCGTATACCGGATCTTTTTCAGCATATTGCAGGATATATATTTTGATAAATCCAAGAAGAAATTCATGTTTCATCACTTCGCCCATAGGTGTCTCCACAAACTAATTTTTACAGGTATAACCATCCGTTGATGATTTTCTAATTTTATTGTTGTCATATAGATAACAATACTATTTGCTGATATCAATATTTGATATCAAATACAAATGTCAACTTATAATTTATTGTTGAGCTGGTAGCGAAATATTTCCAGGGGTGCGTATGCGAAGTGCTATGCCCTCAAAAATAAATTGCCACCATTGAGCTTGCAAAAGATCTGCGAAACAATATAATTGGATCGAAAAAAATTATGGTCAGCCTTAGAATGAAACAAGTCGGCGGATATAAATTCAAGTGTTAATTAGACTTCTTATGCCCCTCCGGGGGTTAGGGGGCTTCGGGATTAGGGTGTAGGAGAGATTGTCATGAAAAGACTCTTTGATGGGATTTTAAATTTTCAGGAGAATGACTTTCTAAAGTACAAAGATCATTTTACTTCTCTCGAAAGAAAACAGGAACCGCACACGCTTTTTATCGGATGCTCCGATTCAAGAATTGATCCGACACTTATTACAAAGACACTTCCGGGAGAACTCTTTATTGTAAGAAATATTGCGAACATTGTACCACCTTATAGAGAAACAGCTGAATATGTGGCAACAACATCGGCTATTGAATATGCGTTAACAGTATTGAAAGTTGATAATATTGTTGTATGCGGCCATTCCAACTGCGGAGGGTGTAATGCGCTGTGGAATGAAAACCTGTTAAAAAATTCACCCCATACAAAAAAATGGCTGGAGCTGGCTCATCCGGTTAAAAAGAATATCGAAAATTACTACAATCTTAAAACTCTTGATTTAAGAGAGAGAGAATGGATAACTGAACAATTTAATATAGTGGAGCAGATGAAACATCTCCTCTCTTATCCCGAAGTTGAAAAGCGATATAATAATAAAACTCTTAAAATTCTCGGATGGTACTATATAATAGAAACGGGTGATATATTTAACTACAATTCCGAAGAAAAAACATTTGAACTGATACGGAATAGTGAAAATAAATAACAATCCATCCAAATAACAGATACAGATTCATGCAGATTTGAAAGCATCGATAAAAAACAGAAAATGGAAACTTATTAATGAAAAGAATATTTATATTATTTTTACTTATTGCAGCACAGTTATTATCAATAAACAATAGGGCCATCTCTGAGGAGATCACTGAACCCAAAAAAGAGAAAGTACACTTCAACGAGATATGGGGTTACATGATGCGCGGGGAGGAGAAACTTTTTACAGGATCTGAACCTGTAACTGATATTTTTTATTTCAGCTGCTCAATAAATTACAAAGGGAGACTGAATATTGATGTCAAACCCCCGGTGCTCCCTTCTAAAACCGATTTTGATAGAAGAACACATATAGTAATTACAGAATTATCCAATCCCGCCCTGATGCATTTTGTTTTTAATCCGGTATACGAAATCAGAGATAAACTGATCGATGACATTGTAACAGTATCTGAAAAGTTCGACGGGGTACAGCTCGATTTTGAAGCTATTGCCGCAGATGACAAAGAGCCTTTTCTGCTGTTTCTTGAAAAACTAAAACAGAAAATGAAACCGGAAAAAGTACTCAGCATCGCTTTACCGCCCAGAAGAAAGCATGTAGCTGATGCCTATGATTATAAAAAGATATCGTCCATTGTAGATAGAGTTTTTATTATGACATATGATCAGCACTGGAGTACAAGCAAACCGGGACCAGTTTCTTCTTTATCCTGGTGTAAAGAAGTTTCACGTTACGCAGAAAAAAATATCCCGAAAGAAAAACTTGTAATGGGTTTGCCTCTCTACGGCCGCTCATGGCAGGACAATAACTATAATAAATCCCTGCGGATCGGGAAGATGGAAGATATTTTTTCTAAACAGAATATAACTCATGAATATTCAGACGAAACAGGGGATAAAATTGTCTATAAAGATACAGTTGAGATAACGGCATTCTGTGACAATAATAATTCCATTCGCGAAAAACTTCTGCTCTTCAGTCAATTTACCGATTCAGTAGGCTTCTGGCGACTCGGGTTTGAGAACCGCAGCATATGGGATGAGATGGCAATTTATAAATTTTCAGCTGAAAATGAGTGAGATTGCAGTAGAAGCTCCTGAATATATATTTTTGAATTAAAGATAACGGTTATACTTCGGCGCCTATATCCTATTCATAGGTATCCATTAACCATCCCCGGGATGAATATGTTGTGAAGATCAGATAATCTGTGTTCCCACACCTTTATCTGTAAAAATCTCCAGAAGAACGGCATGCTCCACTCTTCCATCAATTATGTGAGCTTTCTTTACGCCGTTTTTCACAGCCTCGACACAGCAGTTAACTTTGGGGATCATCCCCCCTTTTATCTGCCCCGATCTGATGTGCCCTTCTATATCATCTGAATTGATTGATGATACAAGTGCGCCATTAAGCATTACTCCCTGAATATCAGTAAGAAGAATAAGTTTTTCAGCATTAAGAGCCTCGGCAATTTTTCCTGCGGCGATATCGGCATTTATGTTATATGTGACTCCGGCAGTATCCGCACCGATAGGAGCTATTACGGGGATGAACTTATCCTTTTCAAGAATTCTTATAATCTCGGGGTTTATCGCTTCAACAGTGCCCACAAGCCCTATGTCGAGTTTAGCGCCCTGCTCGTCATGATACAATTTTCTTGCAGTAATAAGCCCCGCGTCCTTTCCGGATATCCCTACAGCTTTTCCTCCGGCTATATGTATATTATTGACAATCTCTTTATTTACCTTACCAACAAGAACCATCTCGACAATCTCCATTGTTGCAGAGTCTGTAACACGGAGCCCGTCAATAAATTCGCTCTTGATTCCAAGCTGTTCAAGAAGATTCCCGATCTGAGGACCTCCCCCATGGACCACCACAGGATTTATCCCCACAAGCTTAAGGAGCGCCATATCTTTGGCAAATGAAAGTCTCAAAGCCTCGTCGGTCATGGCATTACCGCCGTACTTAATAACGACCGTTT
>JBBRFT010000232.1:0-6000 GCA_038241375.1 Spirochaetota bacterium | reverse complement strand
GATGAGTACCTGCCTTACATGGATGGGCTAATGCCGCGATATGCAAAGTACGGCTATGCTCTTGCTGAGCATAGCCGTACTTTGGAAAGCGTATTTCAGATCTTCCGTAGTTGCGCAATCTGCCGGGAAATAGAAACAAGGTTCCCCGCATCGTCCCACACTTCGCAGTCAGCTTCCAGCAGCCCGCAGGTGACAAAACGAGTACGAAGGCTGAATTTGAGCCATTCCGTCTGCGGCATATTCCTGATATTTGTTGAAAGTTCGATGGTCGGCACCCAGGCCGTAGGCCCGCTGCTTACAAAAATTGCCGGTGGGATGGAATCTGCAATGAGGAAAATCGATGATTGATCATAACTTCGATCGTCTCTGAATTTTACCCAGCCCTTCTGCTCTGATTTTTCCGAAGTTTTCCCTTCGAGCCAGACTGCGCTCTCCGGGTCCAAGCGCATATCCAGATTATGGAAGAGTGTGTACTTCGGCCATATGGGTATCGGGACGCATAATGCAATGGGTTCGATTTCGGGAGCGTTTGTTTCGTAACGTTCTATGGCACATTCTGTTTTTTCGATTGTAAATGTCCCAAGAGCGCGGACTTTATCTTTACCGTCCTGTAAAAGTCTGGCGTCGTAACGGTTGAACTGTGACGAACGGGAGATCTCCTCTACGCGGATTTCAATCTTACCGGGAACACATCGTGAAATATAATTTGCTGTCATGATAGGAGTTGTCTTTTTGTCTGAATGCGATGTCATGGCACCGGCCAGAATTGCCATGAGATATCCTCCATTGGGATTGCCATTTACAGACCAGTTGTCTGAAACGTTACCCTCAAATATACCCGGACTTTTCTCAAATACTTTAATATCATCGTCAAACATTCCCATGGTCGCTCCGGAAAGTATTTATTTATTGTATTGCCGCCGCGTTTCGCGGCGGGAATAATAGAACGTTGTAATAATATCTCTTAATTATTCTTCTTGACATTGCATACCAATCGGTATGTAATGTCAAGCATGAAAAATCCGGAAGAAACACGAAACTACATTATTGAAGCGGCAGCCCCAATATTTAATAAACACGGTTATATAGGAACATCTCTTTCTGATGTTTTAGAACAGACATCACTAACAAAAGGAGCCATATATCATCATTTCGGGAACAAGGATAAACTTGCTCTGGCTGCACTTGAGTATAATCTTAGGTTTGTATCGGAGCATATTTTTAATGAATTTAAAGACAAAGTGCATTCCTGTGATAAACTGACTGCTTTTGCGGAGTCTTTCAGAAAAAATTATCAGTTAATGAAGCAGATGGGTGGATGCCCTGTGGTAAATGCCGCAGTTGATTCAGACGATGGGAATGAGCTGATAAAGAAACGTGTCAGCCGTTTTGTTAAAACATGGAGAAAAACTGTTATTGAGATAATAGAGCAGGGTAGAATTAAAAATGAAATCCGGTCAGATTTTAATTCTGATAACTTTTCGATGAATTTTATTTCTATTCTGGAGGGTAGTGTTGCCATGTCAAAAGTATCTGATGATAAAAAGTTTATAGATTCTGCGGTTGATCTTGTTAAGTCTCTTGTAGAAGATGTAAGAGTTTAGTATTTATTTGCGCTTTATCATACCGTTCGGTATGATGGAATAGAAAAGTATATTATTGAAAGAATAAAAAGATAAAATATTATTTATAGAGAGGAGAGTTGAGAATGAATGACGTATTCCATGAGTTAAGAGGATTTTTAGACAGTATACCAAACGGTTTTCCTGCATCTGAAACCGGTACTGAAATCAAAATTTTAAAACGGATATTCACAGCCGAAGAGGCGGAACTATTCATGAAGCTTAAGCTCTCCTTCGAAACGCCTGATCAGATATCCGTCAGGACCGGCATTGACCTCGATTATATTAAAAAGACTCTCCCCGTGATGAAAAATAAAGGACAACTAATAGGAATATCAAAAAAGGAGTTTTCATTATACAGAATTTATCCCTACGTATTCGGTATATATGAATTTCAATCGGCAACTATGGACAGTGAATTTGCCGCTCTTGCAGAAGAGTATATGGAAAGTACTATGGCTGAAATATTTTTCTCCCAAGAGCCGCCTATGATGAAGACAATACCGATTGGTGTTGAGGTTAAAGATGATACGACCATAGAACCATACGAAAGCGTAGCTTTATTAATCGAAGGGGCTAAATCATGGGCCGTAAGAGACTGTATCTGCAAAAAAGAAAAAGCCCTGCTTGGGAAAAAATGTGACAACCCCATGGAAGTCTGTCTTTCATTTGCTCCTATTGAAAATTTCTTCGAAAATGATGATACCTGCCGCGTGATAACAAAAGATGAAACATACGCGATTCTAAAGATGTCTGAAGAAGCCGGGCTTGTACATATGACATCAAATTATAAAGCAGGACACTTCTATATCTGTAACTGCTGTAAATGCTGCTGCGGCCCCTTAAGTAAATATATTTCTGTCAGCAAAAAGGCAACTGCCAAATCAAACTATATAGCTGTAGTTGATAAAAGTTTATGTATATCATGCGGTGTATGCCTTGATCGATGTCAGGTAAATGCTATCGAAATAAAAGACCATGCGGAAATAACAGACTGTATAGGATGCGGACTCTGCGTCTCCTCATGTCCGGTTGATGCAATTAAACTTGTCCGAAGAGAACAGGATGATATTCTGTATGTACCTGCCAATGAACGGGAGTGGCTTAAAATTCGCGCAAAAGATAGAGGCATGAATGATGATTATAAGAAGCTGTTATAGGTAATATTTATAACCAGAACTAACTGTATCACTCCTGCTGGATTTTGTAATTAGCATGGATTGTGCGCCACATATAAGACGTAACACAATCCATGCTGATATATGATGTTGTAATTCCTTTCTATAACTTACTTCAAAAAAATCAATTGACTAAAATAGTGTCTTTCAGCTATTTGAAGAATATCATTTATTTTATTCTCGATAATAAAGATGTAAATCTTTGATTTTTATATTAAAAGATAATTCTTTTAATGGTTATTAACTATTTTTTTTCAGGTGACTGATTGGTGATCATTTGATTTAAACAAAATTATCGACTAAAATAAAACTGTTACACTTTACTCTACAAATTAAAGGAGGAGTATATGTTTTTTTTCGAAGCAATTCCGTGGTATTCTGCGTTAATGTGGGTTGGTATTTTAGCAGGATTAATATTCTTCAATGAAATCACCCGTTACAACAAACAAACAGGTATTTTCTTTTTCATTTTATTACCAATTCTTCTGACAATTTTTGTTTGGCCGAAAACTTCCGGGGCGGCATCCGGTGCTCAAACGGCAAACTGGTTTGCCTGGATAAAGGTTTACTCAGCATTGATCGGCTGCTGGATCGGTTTGTTTCTGCGTTTCACTAATAAAGCCATGTCTAATAAATACTTTCTACTTCTGGCTCCCGGCATACTGGTTATAAATATTTTAGAAGCCGTTGTACGTGAATTTGAAGTTATGGGAATGGCAGAGGGGATTACCCAGGGAATGTTTTACATGGGCGGACAATGGAACATGTTAAATGGGATTGCAGGAATATTCAATGCCCTTGTTCTTTGCGGATGGTTCGGAATCGTTATCAGTAAAGATAAACATCATGACCTGGTATGGCCTGACATGACATGGTTCTGGATCATCGGTTATGACTTATGGAATTTTGCATACGTTTATAACTGCTTAACAGACCGTTCATTTTATAGTATGGCACTCCTTATCTCATGTACAATCCCTGCATTTCTTGGGAAAAAAGGAGCCTGGGCTCAGCACCGTGTTCACACTCTTGCTCTTTATATGATGCTGATGATGACAATACCGCAATTTTTTATTCTTGGAAAATTTGCAGTAGCCTCAACTCATAATCCGGTTGCTTATTATACCATTAGTATTATTGCTCTGGTTTTTAATGGCGGAGTTCTTGCTTACCAGATCTATACAATCATCAAACGTAAGAAAAATCCTTTTATTGATGAGCTTTATGATCACCTGAGTGAATCAAAGAAAATTAAGGCAGAGAATCAATAATTTGCTCTACCTTCCCGAAGGGTGTAACTTTACATCCTTCGGGACCCCGTTGCAAAGGCTCCTTGCTCACATCGATAAACGCAGTACAACGCTTGACCTCTAAAGTTATTCGTAAGTAAAATTACACTATCTAGCATATTCTGAATTTGGAATTATTAACAATGAAAAAATACTATACAATAAAATGTAATAATGTATAGAATAATTAATGGAAAAATATTTTAAAAATTCAGAAAGTGGCGGGCAATAACAGAAAACAGCGATGCAAACACCAGGCCGGAGTACCGGCTTAAACTAAACATTGTTCGTAAATTTTAAAATATATTTACACAAGGAGAGTACAGTGACTAACAGAATAGGGATTTTGTATTACTCTCCGACCAATACAACAAAAATAATATGTAATGCTGTAGCATCCGGGATGGGATCAGATAAGCCGCTAATTATGGATATTACTCTTCCGGATAACAGGTCTTATATTATTGCTAATCTAAAAACATTACTGAATAAGATAGATCATTTAATTGTAGGGGCACCGGTTTATTCCGGCAAACTGCCGATTAAAGTTATTGAGTGCCTCAAAACTCTTAAAGGTGCCGGTAAAAAATCTACTGCAATTGTTTTATATGGCAACCGTGATTATGGTGTAGCACTTTCCAATATGGTTGAAATACTTTTACAAAATAATTTTGATGTTATTGCTGCAGGTACATTTATTGGACAACATTCATATTCAGACATTGTACCAGTTGCAATGGGGCGTCCCGATGAATCGGATAAAGATAAAGCACGAAAGTTTGGAACACAAATATTGCACTCTTCCAGATCTTTGAGCCTTAAAGATATTCCGCTTCAAATTGACATGCATTCAAAATCAAAAAAATATTCTTCGCTCAAACCATCGTATAATGAAAAACTATGTATTAAATGCGGAAGGTGCGGGAAGACTTGTCCAGCGGGCATACTTTCATCTGACACAGGGAGATACTTAAATCGATCGGTAAAGAAGTACTGCATAGGATGTATGGCCTGTGTAAATAATTGCAAACCGAAAGCAAGGTTTTTAAAAGTAAATCCCATTGTTCAAATAATTATTAAAAGAATTCTTGGACAAGCATCCTTAGAACGAAAAGAACCTGTTATTATCATTAATAAATAAATATTTTAAAATCATCTTTCTCTCTCCCTTGACGGGAGGGGAGCCGGGGGATGTGTGTTTTTTAATATCTGTGTAATCTGATGAAAATGTTTTAAATATTAAAGGTAAACCGTGATATATGCCCGGCACAAGTGTGTTTTTTTTGCTATGACTTTATAGTCGGTATGTTTTTAGTGTTGACAGTGGTCTGTTTTTGATATACAAGTTTGGTGACCTTTACACGCGGCCCATCTACTTAAGGAGAGGGGGAGGCTTTGCGGATTGGGATTGGCAATTTGAGGGATGTTGTATGAATTTTTTTGTTTAAGCAAGGCGTTGTGCGAAAGCGGTGCACTGAACTATTGTTACCACGGGCATCCTGCCCGCATATTGAGTATGATAATATTTTTAATTCAATAAATTTGATTACATAGAGAACAATTGAAATCAAATTTATTAAAAAGTGAATGGATTCATTATATAATACACAAATATTTGGAGGTTTACATGGAAACACCTGAAGCATCAACAACATTTAAAAAATTTATTTCTTGGTTTAAACAAAATGTATTATTTATAATTTTATTCGTTCTACTCTCTATTTATGTTGTTAATAAATTGAATAAATTTGAATCTTTTTTAACTGAATCTATTGTTCCAAACAATGTTAATTTAGATTTTCAAAATAAGTCTGGTGCAGCTAGGATTAAGTCTTCATTTACAGATATTTTAGTTGGTTCTGATGGTTCAATTAAGAAAGGTGATGGCTATGAGCTAAAATTGAGTGTATT
>JBBRFT010000231.1:0-6000 GCA_038241375.1 Spirochaetota bacterium | reverse complement strand
CAAAGAATTAAGAATTGAATCCCCATAGCGTATGCGGGAAGCGGTTTCGTTGAGCGGACACGAGGTACGCCTTTCAGCAGCGACACGATGTCGAAATCTGCTGACCAAAATGGCTTATACCACATTGAGAGGAAATGTGATATAACCCTAAGACTTATTGGTAGAACGAATCTGTTTCACTCTTGACAAAATGTATTCAATACACCATGTTTAAATTAAATTTTTTTCATTAATACGACAGCATATTCTTTTTACTGTCTTTCGTAAGCTCCAATGTCCACAGTGCCGACTTTCCGGTTTTTCCCGGCAAGATCAGTAGCCGTAAGTCCCGGTGCTGAATCCAAACCTTTGTTAACTATGTTATTAGCAGGATAAAGAAAACTACTGGTTCCGTAACTAGTGCTTAAAAATGGTGTTTCATTAAGAATGTCATGACCAGTGTCTGGACTTGGGTAAATCACTCCATCATGATAACAATTATGAGTAGAATAAGTTACACCCGGCCCACTAGTATTAATATTATATGTTCCGGGACCATTATTATCTGTGTTGTTATAAAAAACAGAATTATATATATTATTTGTCGAATTAAAATATATAGCACCCCCTGTAGCCACTGCAGTGTTTGAATAAAATGTAAGATTTGTAAGAATTGGTGATGAGTTGGCAACTGAAATAGCACCACCATTACCTCCGGAGTTGTTCTTGTAAAAATACGAACTGATTATACTGGATTCTGATGAATTTGAAGCAGAATAAACAGCTCCGCCATTGCTTGATGAATAATTTTCTTTAAATTTACTTGTTAAAATTGATATTGGAACCGGTTCATTTGCTGGTATACATACGGCTCCTCCCAGACCGGAATTAGCTTTATTTGAGTCAAATTCTGTATTTGTAATATTAAGCTGAGCTGGAACTGCATTAACAAAAACACCACCACCACTATATGCTGCTACATTATTGCTTATATTACAATTATCAATATTACAAATTCCATTTGCTACAAAAATGCCGCCACCTTGTCCAACGGCATTATTATTATCAAAAGTACAGCCGGAATTATTAAGTGTTCCTGTGGCGAAGTATATTGCGCCGCCACCATTACTGGATGATGTAACTTTGTTATAATAAAATTTTGAATTATTGATAGTTGCAGTAATATTATACAGGTTAATTGCTCCGCCCCCCGCATTAGAAGAATTTCCAGAAAGTGAATTATCTTCAGTACCAAAGTGACAATCTGTTATTGTTACTGTACCACCATTTGTAGCTGATATTGCGCCCCCGCTACTTGCGGTATTTTGAAAAAATTCTGAATTATTGATCTTCAAGGTACAGTTTACAGCGGCATCTACAGCACCACCATTTCCAGAAGCTGCATTCTTATTAAATGCACAATTCTCAATGAGAACTTCAGATGTTGTAATTTGAATTGCAGCACCAGTTCCAGCAGTAACAGTATTATTGTTAAATGTACAATTCTCAATGAGAACTTCAGATACTGCAATTAGAATTGCAGCACCGCCCCCACTCGACGTTGTATTATCCTCGAAATCACAATTTTTTATTTTAACTCCCGTAGAATCATTTATAACACGAATAGCCCTGCTACTTGAGCCATTTTTAAAAATAAAACCGTCAACAATCACTTCACTCGTATTCAAAGATAGTGCTATACCCGAATTTGAAACTAAAACTACTGTCTTTGCATTTAAATTACGATCATTAAGTCTGCTCTCTGTTCCACTGAACCCGCCGTAAAATGATAATTTTTTATTTACATTTACAGTGGGTAAAACTGTATGTATACCGGCCACCCATATAATATCACCTGGATTTGCGTTTGTAACCGCTTCCTGTATCGTTTTATACGCATTCTTCCAGCCGCGCCCGTTACCGCTTGCAGCGACACTGCTGTCAACGCATATAGGTACTTTCTGTTCAAGGTTATCCAACATTCCGGTAAGTCCATCGCACCCGGAAACTGCAAAAATCAGTAATATAATTAAAGATAACTTTTTCATAATATCCCTCACATAATAGATAAATATACTAAAACCAGAACCCTGCGCCTATTGAACCTGAACTATAACTGAAATTTCCTGATTTTTCAAAAAACATTCCGTAATCTCCCGAGAGTGTAATAAACATATTATTCGAAAAGTCATACCGTAAAGATAGCCCCGCGGTAAAGCCGGGATCGATCTCGAAATCGTTAACTGTTTTCTTAGAAGATGATGGAATGTCATAATAACTGTAGTTATACAGCACTGCATATCCGCCAGCAGATAAACGGGGTGTAACCGAAAGTCCTTCTGCCGGGTAAAAAGAATATCCTCCGCTTAACATCAGAGGAATAATCATAATCCCCCCTGATTTGCTTTCAGATTCATGAAATCCACTTTTCCCGGGGAGATAGTAAAACGCTGTCCATACCCCTGCTTCAATGCCATCGAGCAAAAAGTTTGTGTAAAGAGCGCGAAGAGTTGCTCCATATCCGATATTTGTTATCTTTCCGAGATTACCAAATGGATAAATTACTGCCGGCTCAAAACTCAATCCTAACAACGATTCAAGTCCCAGATTAAATTTCGAATACTCCGATTCGGCCTTGAGGTCATCTATTGCGGCTATATAAAGTCTTTCATATTTTTCATCTTTTGAAACAGAGTATTCTGTTTTTTTAGTTTCTGCAAGAAGAGAGTCTTTACCGTCAAGTTTTTTGAAAACTCTGTAACCGGCGACTTTTCCGTCAGAGTCAGTTGATGCCTGCCATGACAGTTTAACAGTTCCGTCTGTAAGTTTTGTAACAGGATTTACGACCGGCTTCTCCGGAGCGACATTTTTTGTGTTTACAGCAAACTCGTTGCTCGGCAGAGACTCATCTCCCGAGTTATCGATTGCGGTTACATAAACCTGATATTTGGTGTTGCTTTTTAAATCTTTAACAGTATAACTTTTACTTCCTGTATCAGCGAGTGTACGGTACTTCTTATCTTTCGGGCCTTTTATATAGATACGATATTTTTTTACAGGATTGTATGGAGGGAACCATTTCAGTTCAGCGCTGAAGGTATCGACTTCACCTTCAAGTCCGCTCGGATTTCCCCGTGCCATAAAAAGCACCTGATCCCGTTTCAGTTTAAACTCTTCCGGATTATATAGCTCTTTACGGAATGTGTAGCTCTCCCTGTCCTCATCTACCATATAACAGATTATATTTTTACCGTCGGTCTTCTGAACATATACTTTACCCATATAGAGTTCTGTATAAAGAATTCTCATAATGGTCGCGCGTGAAATCTGTTTAAATTTTTTATCCTTCGTTTTTAAAGTAACTGAAGATGCCGAATCGGAGGTAATATTCCCTTCAAATATCGCGCCGTCGTTAATAAAAACATATTCCGCAAAAAGAGGCGCAGAAAGCAAAACAGCAGTAAAAACTGAAATAATTAGTATTTTGAGCTTCATATTCTTTCCTTATTTTTAATAATTGTTTCATTTTATTCTTCGACAGGCTCAGCATGACAGAATCAGTGATCTCAACTTTACTGAATGATTGTCACCATGTGCCTGTCGAAGGGAGACTACTACTTAACTCACTGTTTCTCGTAAGCCCCGATGTCCACTATAGTACCTCTGATACGAGGATTTCCTGCAAGGTCAACAGCGGTTAATGGCAGATCATTATATAAGTAGTCTTTTAATACACCTTTATCTACTATAACATTTGTTGATATAGGAAACCAACATGACGGCGTAGCCGTCACAAACTACCATGAAAACTTACTCGAGTTAGATTAACTTAGCATACAATAATATTGATTAATCCTATAAATCAACTACATTTCTTACACAATAATAAAATCGGGAGGGATGATATGGAGATATTAATCGAAAATGCTTGCGGACTCGACGTTCACAAAGATACCGCTGTTGCCTGCATAATGGGAAACCAAATCAAAAAAGAAGTACACACATTCCCAACCACAACCGGGAATTTGCTTGAGATGAAGAAATGGCTCATCAGTAACGACATCACTTACATAGCAATGGAGAGCACTGGCGTATACTGGAAACCGATTTTTAACATTCTGGAAACAGCTTTAAAGTTGTTTTAGTAAATGTGTGCCATATAAAAAATGTACCTGGTAGAAAAACAGATGTAAAAGACTGCGAATGGATATGCAAACTACTCCGGACAGGACTTTTAAACGCGAGTTTTATACCACCGGAAGATATACGTGATCTTCGAGATCTTGTCCGTTACCGGAGAAAACTCCATCAGGAAATAACAAAAGAAAAAAATAGAGTGCAGAAAATTTTAGAAGATGCAAATATAAAATTATCCGGTGTGGTTACAGATATATTCGGTGTCACCGGCACGCGGATTATTACACGGATGCTCGAAGGTGAAACAAATCCGACGATACTTTGCGAACTGGCAAAAGGGAAGCTGAAAGATAAAAAACAAGAAATACGAGAAGCCGTAGCAGGGAATATGCGCGATCACCACAAATTCATGATTCAGTCATTCTTTGATCACATTAAAAACATTGAGGAGATTATAGAGAAAATCAATAGAGAAATTGATGAGAAGCTGGAACCATATTTTGTAGAATATGAATTACTTCAGACCATCCCCGGCGTGGAAGTAGACGGGCATTGGTTGCAGTGGGGCACTCAATATTAAAAACATGCTATATCATTTTGAAAAATAAGATCGCGTATCAAGAATTTACATTTGGTGATTTTGATAATCGGAAAAAAGAAAAAGTTGCGGCAAGCTATATCAAGCGGTTGAATAAAATGGGATTTGAAGTCAAGCTTAACGTGCCGGCGACTGGCTCAGTGACCGCCTTTCAGCAGCGACACGATGTCGAAATCTGCTGACCAAAATGGCTTATACCACATTGAGAGGAAATGTGATATCCTTAAATGTTATCAGAAGGTTCTATAATCGTAGTTCGGAAATCGTCCGAAAGGGGGAACATACTTACGAAAACCTATTATTGATTAATAACGGATTTTTTGTTTTATTAAGAAAAGTGTTTTAAAAAAGTTAGAATCTATCTTTGATTAAATCAGGATTTCTTTTCCCATGTAAAACAGCTATCACTACAACTTTTAAATCTTCAACGATATAAATTATTTTGTAGGGAAATCTTTTTATTATATGTTTTCTTGCTGATTTATATTCTTTTTTAAATATAAAAGGGTCTCTTAGAATTAATTCAAAACCAGCTTCAAGATTTAATATAAAATCATACCCAAGACCTTGACGTCTTTCTTCATACCATGAGTATGCAGATTCAATATCTTTTTCAGAATTTAGAAGTATTACTAGAGTATATGTCATTTTTGATTAAGAATTCTTGATTTAACTTCAGACCAGGGTGAACCAGAATCTGGATTTTTATGATATTCTTCCAATCTTATTTCTATAATTTGCTTTTCTTCATCTGTTAAAGAAATAGCATCTTCTTTCAAAGCAATAGTATCCCAAATATCTTCTACTAATTGTATTCTTTCTGGAATAGATAATTCAAGTGCATCTGTTGCAGATAATTTTGGCATAGTAAACCTCGATTATTAATGTTAAATAAATTACTAATAATACACTCTATAGTCAAGTAATTATTCTATTTCCAATATGGAAACTGCGTTAAACCTGCAGAGAGTTTATGTAAAAACTCTGCAGGTAATATGACAGAATGAATCTTGAACGAAACCGCTTCGCAGCAGCTTTTTTCAGCATCAGAGTCGATATAAACTATCAACAACTTTTTCCTATCCCTAATCGGCAGTAACCTCCATTCAAAACAATGGAGGATTTACCATGGATAATATTCTAAATCAAATCAAAGAAAATTGCGAACTGCGGAATCTAAATTTTCATTTATTTTTAAAAATGGTGGCGTGCTATCTAAGATTTTCTCTCTTTGTTTACGAGGTCAGGTAGACTTCGCCATTTCGATTGACAAAGAATTAAGAATT
>JBBRFT010000230.1:0-6062 GCA_038241375.1 Spirochaetota bacterium | reverse complement strand
AGCAAGATCTCGAATCTCCTTGTCGACATTTTTCGGGAATAATTTGATAATGGTGGGATATCGTATATTCTGATAAGATGTCATATCCGGGAGAAGATTGAAAAACTGAAAAACAAAGCCGATTTCCAGATTTCTGAATTTTGATCTTTTAAAATCACCCCATTTTAGAATATTTTTATTTTTGTAGATGACTGCGCCTGAGTCTGGTGTCAGCAGACCCGAAATGATTCCCAGTATGGATGTTTTTCCGCTTCCGCTCTTCCCGGTCAGCGCTATAATTTTACCTTCATCAACTTTCAGCGATACATCATCGAGTATAAGCCGTTTCCCGAAATTTAGTGATATATTTTCTATTGATAGCAACATACTATCTCCTTACTGCTTTGAACAGATTTATGTTGGAGGCAAATATTGCAGGGATGAATGCCGAAACCGCGCTGACAGCTGATGATAACCCCATGCACATGAAAAGAACATCAAAATTTCCGGTCTGGAATGTAACAGACTGCAGTGCCGGAACCCATCTTGAAATGATCTCACCGGCATATGACAGGAGGTGATTCCCTGCGAAATAACCAGCCACACCGTAAATCGCACCTACCAATGCTGCTTCAAGAACAAATGTTATAAGTATCCGGATCTTAGAAAAACCGAGAACTCTTTTTAATGAAAACTTCTGGCTTCTTATGTAGACTATTGTCAGGTATGAGTTAAATATAGATACAGCTGAAACAATAAAGAAGATCGCCATTATTGAAAAAAATACACCATCGATAATTCTTAATGTCTTTGCGGTTTTTTCAGTGATATCGCTTTGGGATTCTACATTCAGGCCCATTTTTTTAAGTTTGGCAACTACAGCAGGCAGAGTATCGCTATCTTTAACTTTTGCATAGACAACAATATAATCCAGACTTGCCGGTATACCGGTTTCCTTTTTATACTGTGCTGCTACTTCGATCAGAAAATCTGTCGGAACTATTATTCCGGGGAAGCTTAAAATGTCGGTGAATCCGTGAACCAGAGCCTCGTAATCGTAGGACTTGTAGCGTTCTGAATTTTTTTCTCCCATGCGGAAACGGATCTCAACGGGGAACCCGATCAAATCTTTCTCCCCGAAAGTGGGCATTCCTTCCATGTTAAGCAGATTATTCATTATATCAATCGTAAATTTTGGGATGATAATAGGGACAGGTTTCTTATTGTAGAAATTTTTCCAACCCGACACTTTCCCCTTAATTATTGCTCTATCTATACCGCAGACCGGGACATACATTGTTTTGCTTTTACCCATAAGTTCGGCTTTAAAGCGTACATTAAAACCGGTTCTGCTCACAGGATTAACTTCAATTAATTCATTCATTTGTCTGATGCGGTTTAATGCCTGAGAAGAAATTGTGTTTGATCCCGGTTTTTTTACGAATTCGATACTTTTAACATTTTTAGGTAGAATTTTTATTTCGTCACTGGCAAGATTGTCCAGTAGTGATCCGCTTATATAAACTGTAACCGAATCCCTGACAGCCAGATACAGGACAAAAAAAACTACAAGGAATAATATTCCGAAACTTGATAGGAATGAACGTAGAATGTTCATCAGGTTGTCTTTAATTATAAACAGAAATTTGTATAGTAGTGAATTCATTGAGTACTTTCTTATTATTTATTTTATATGCTTATGAAAACTGTAAATCTTTATGCAACGCAACTTTATTTGCTGATCAAATCAAGTCAAGAAGAATAATGATACTAATTTGTATCTGTTCCTAATCCGGGAATGTAAACTGCAGCAGAATATTCCCCTACTTCACTACCATATACTTAACACTCAGCAAAAGCTCATTCAAAATACTCTCGCGATCAAGATCCGGTGTTTGATACAGTATTACAAAAGTAATAAGCACCATGTTTATAAGTATAAGGGCAAAAGACTCCACATCGTGAGATTTTATTTTTTTCTTATAATTATTGAAAAAATTTTGAAATAAAAGAAGCCCTCTCGCTTCCTCTTCGCGATATACATTGCGGAATCTTTCAGATGAAAGTATATACTCCCGCCGTTCAAGGAATAATCTCATATTGTCCTTACTCGAAACAAACATCTCCCTGATTAGAAAATCCATAGCTTCGTCCAGAGGCATCTTCATCTCGTAAATCCGGTTATAAATCCTTTCAGACGCGGAAGTGGTTTCTCTCAGGTGCTGCTCGAGAGTTTCCAGAAATACCTCCAGTTTATTATTGAAGTGAGTATAGAAAGTGCCAAGCCCTATACCTGCATCTTTCGTTATCATTTCAATGGATGTATTATCGTGACCATGAATTGAAAAGAGCTTCATTGAGCTATCAATAATTTTTTTTCGTGTATTGATAGATCGCTCCTGTTTCGGAGGAGTGACGGGAGATTTTTTTATTTTTTCTTTAACTGGTTTTTTCATAATTTCATTATTAGTTATATAGTATTGAATTTACATGTAATTATTATGTTGCCAGGTGTCAATAAAAAAACCGAATGGATATTCATATTTTTTGTTGACAGTTAATAGTGCAGGAATCATATGGCATTAAGTTAAGATAATTATAAGGATAGCATCTACCCATAATAACTCTTTACCATCTCACCATGGGGAAGGTGCCCAAAGGGCGGATGGGTCGTAAAGTAGAGTATGGAAAATAATGATGGTAAATAAATAAAAGGATTTTTTTAAAATGCGGAAAGAATACAAAAGATTATCAGCTGCAGCTATTAGTCTGTTCATTGCGACAGCTTTTTTACCTGCTTATGCCGCGCCTTATTCCATGCAGGGCAAGATCATTGACGGATCAACGCAGAAGACTGTAAATTTTGCCATTGTAATAATTCAGGAGGCGGGGCTGGTTATAAATGCCCCTCAGGGTAACTATTACATGGATATTCCAAAGAGCGGAAGATATGTAGTAAAGGTGCAGTCACCGGGGCTTGAAAGCATTACAACCTTTGTAACCGTTGAAGGTAATGTTACACGGAATTTCATCCTTAATCCTTTTACCTCAAAGGGAGGCGGTGTAGTAATCAAGGGGGAGAAGGACATACAGAAAATTTCGCGCCATACGATGAGCAGGAAGGAAATTAAAGAAGTTCCTGCATCTTTTGGAGATTCTTTAAATGCGTTAACGGCACTCCCTAACGTTTCCAGGCCTATGGGGTTTTTCGGGCCTCTTATTATCCGCGGGGCCGACCCGGCAGTGAACGGTTATTTTATTGATGATATCCCCTTATACAATCCCATGCACTTCGGAGGTTTTCATTCCGTAATTAATAATGATCTCATGAGGGAGATTGATCTTTACGCGTCATCGTATCCTTCACAGTTCGGGAACGCTCAGGGTGCGATTATTAATATCAACACAATAGATGAAGTGTCCGAGCCTGGCGGGAATGTCGATGTGGGACTTATTTCAGCCAGTGCTCTGATTAAGAGACCGATTATAGAAAAGACATTTATTGACGGTAAGGAGAAAGAGGTTAATAAGGGATACATTATTGCTTCTGCCAGAGTTGGTTATATCTCGCTTTTTATACCTCCGATTTATGAATATATCCTGGATGAAAAACTGGACCAGGTTGTCGATTACTGGGATTATCAGTTCAAGGCTAAATACTTTCTCGATAACAGTAATTCGCTTTCGTTTCTTGCATTCGGAAGCAGAGACGTTATAAAACTGATATTGAAAGAGAAGTATCTTGATGCGCGTGATGACCCGTACTTTGCTAATGCCGCTTTTAAGCAGAACCAGGATTCGCATAATTTCGGAGTTTATTACACTTTCAAACCAAAAGAATCATTTTCAAATACACTTATGGCATACGGCGCCATGACAAATTTTTATATGTGGGGAGAGTTCCCTGCTTCAACCGCCGATTGGGCAAAGGATATAGAGACAATATCAAAACCGTACATTTTTGGAATAAAGGAAAAGCTTAAAATGGAGTGGTGGAAATCTCATGGAGAGCTCCGCGCGGGTATGGAATATAATTACTACCTGTTCAGAACTGACGGAGTTACACTTATTCCGAAAAAAAATATTGGTGTATTTAATCCTGGTGATCCGGACAGCTTTGAAAAGGTGTCCCTTGGAGATAAAATTGTAAATAAAACTTTTATTCACTATATGGAGAATAAGTTTACATTCGGGTGGGTGACATTTGTCCCGGGCTATCATGCGGAGTATCTCTCCCTGACAAAGAAGCATGTATTTGATCCAAGGGTTGCACTCAGCATTGCTTTTCCGACAGGTACAACTCTGGGAGCTGCCGGGGGATACTATAGCTGCTTTCTTCAGACAAATGCGTTCTATTTTAATAATACTCCGAATATCGGCAGTGCAGACTATCTTGATCCTCAGCGGTCTATCCATCGCACGCTGAGTCTGGAACAGAAAGTTTCAGATTATACGTTTAAGGCTGAAGGATTCTATAATAACTTCCGGGATATCATTTATGCTGAAGAGCAGGATAATCCCGCTGAAGTTGCGGATAATGGGAGTAAACTGATAACTTCAGGGTTTGAACTTATGGCAAAAATAAATGACGATAGTGATCAGGGATTTTTTGGCTGGACGAGCTATACTTATTCAAAATCTAAGATGCAGTCTAACATGAAGTCGGATGTTTACAGTGATGAATGGATAAACTCATATTATGATCAGACTTATGTTCTAAAGATCGTATCCGGGTATACTTACAAGAATCATACATTCAGCGCGAAATTCCAGATGAACTCTTCGACTCCATATACTCCAATTGTCGGTAGTAATCCCGATCCGTATTATACTGCGGGTATAAGATACCAGCCCGTTTATGGGAAGACAAATTCTGAACGCATGGGGTTGAGTCATCAGATTGATGTAAGGTACAGTTATAAAACAAATTACAAGTGGGGTTATGTAAGCTGGTATATTGAGCTTATCAACGCGGATATGTATATGCCTGATAATTATGTTTACGATTACCGGAATCCGTATTCCGGAAGCAATCCTGTCATGGAAAAAATGAAAGGACTTGCAATACTCCCGAACTTCGGAGTAGAAGCAAAGTTTTAAAAATAAATCTTTCCTCGTGAAAGATCGAATGATCTCACAAACATTTCCCCCCTTTCCTTATCAAGGGGGGTTAGGGGGTTTGGGAAGTTCAATTGTCGTGGATTAGCTGATAAGAACTTAAACTAAAGGAGAATAAAATATAATGAAAAAAATAACTATTTATACTGCACTCGCTGCGGTAATATTTATTCTAAATGCATGCAGTACATCACCGGTCTGCGTCACATCATCGATAACCCCTATGCAGGGGAAGGTTGTCACGGAGAATCTGGGGAAGACCGACGGAACTGATACGGCGTATTCTATTCTGGGCCTCTACATGATAGGGCGTCCTGATCTTGATATTGCTATTAAAGAAGCTCTTGCAAAAAAAGGCGGTGATACATTGATTAATGTAAGCTGTTATGAAACCTGGGGATATTTTTTATTAGGCAGCTTTACAACTGTTAAGGTTGAAGGTGAGGCTGTAAAGTTTACCGTTCAGGAAAGTGATTCTAAAGGTAAGAAGAGATGAAATTACGGGCAGTTTTTTCAATGCTGATGTTATCGGCAGTTTTCTCTGCTTTTACAGGGTGCATCTCATCCGGGTCGCATGCGGCGGGTGTTGAGTCAAGTGCCCGGTATCTGTCTTCACCGGATTACGAAGTGCTTGGCGAGGCAGATGGTATGTCAAGCAGTTTCAGATTGTTCTGGATTTTCCCGGTAACACCTGCGGCAAACAATAGAGAAGCTATAGATGATGCGATTAAAAGCAAAGGTGGAGATAACCTTATAGAAGCTGTATTCACAAGAGAGAGTAAAGTTTACATAGTAGGTACAGTGAACAACATATATGTTAAAGGGAAAGCTGTAAGATATATCCGGGGAGAATAGAGCTCACCCCGGCTTAATGTTATTAAGTTAAGCCGCCTAAATCTAATGGAGGAGAAATTTGAACTTTTTTGTAGTACAGTTCTTAAGCCCACCTCCGGGGGGTTTGGGGG
>JBBRFT010000229.1:0-6075 GCA_038241375.1 Spirochaetota bacterium | reverse complement strand
CAGAGATCCCGGTGTATGGTATCCTATATCATCAGATACCGGATACCCTGAAATATCAGAAATTATTTTTGTAAGTTCCGGTGAAGTATTTTTTTCCGGGTATATTGCGTTAAACGGCTGATGCATTTGTATTATCAGATCAGGTTTGTATTTTTCAATTATGTTTGCTATTATTACTGTTTCAGGCTCTGATGCAGGGACTATCCCGGGGTTGTTGTATTCTTTTTTGTATTCGGTTGACCAGTTTTCCGTGGGGAAATTTCTGTTGATGTCGACTTTGTGGCCGTTGGTTCGTCCACCTTTGATGAGTCCGTCGGGGTTTATACATGGGATTATGATTACACGGTTTTTTATTGATGAAGGATTCTTTTTTATATATTGGGCAAGCCGGATAACTGAGATTGTAGCGGCCGGTTCATCTCCATGGACACCCCCCACTATTAAGGTCAGTTTTTCACCCGTTCCGAATTCTTTATAGTAAATTCTGTTTTTCCAGTTTGATTTTCCTATAACTTTCCATTTAATATTTGACGACGGGAGAGCATGATACATACGTTTTGCTTTTTTAATAATTTTATCATGTTTTTTGTATGATACGGCGTTTGCCAGGGTAAAGCTTAAAAGTAATATGGTCATTATTAGAGGTAATTTTTTTAAATTCATATTTTAAAATCGGAATCCTTTTGAAATTGTTTAAATTTTTTCTGTTTACAAAGTTACAGAGGATAAAAAAATGTCAGTAAAAAAATTAGATGCTCTTGTTAAATGAAATTTTTGACTTAAAAAAAAGAGGAAAAATGATATGAATGAAATGAAATCGATTCAGTTATATAAATCTCTCACTGAAAAACTGGATTCGCATGAAGTGAAAGTTCTGAACAAATATAATGATCATATCAGTTGTAGAAAGGGTTGCGCTGACTGCTGTATTCTTGAGAGCGTATTCCCCGTTGATGCGTATGTTATTTATAATGCAGTTTTATCGGGAGTTATATCTCATGAGAATTTGTCTTTTGATGAAACTGTGGACAGATGTGTTTTTCTTGATAACGGGTTATGCTCAATTTATACTGTACGTCCTATCATTTGCCGCACTCACGGATACCCTGTTTTTGTAGAAGGGAAGACCTATTTCTGTCCGGAGAATTTTAAAGATCTTAAATCTCTCGATTCGGAGTTTATACTCGATCTGGAAAATCTGAATAAAGCCCTAGCCTCTATAAATATTATATTTCAGAGAGAGATTGAAGAGGGAGAGATTTTTCTGAAAGAGAGAATAACTTTGAAGGAGCTGA
The DNA here is from genome assembly GCA_038241375.1 of Spirochaetota bacterium. GTDB lineage: Bacteria > Spirochaetota > UBA4802 > UBA4802 > UBA5550 > WRGT01. The sequence continues at coordinate 4,780 of JBBRFT010000229.1, read as the reverse complement.
AGAGTTATATGATGGAGAATATTTAACTCGATCAGTAAAATTTTAAATTTAACTCCCCTTCTTTAAACTAATCATTACCTACATCTCAACGCCCCCTAAATCCCCCGGAGGTGGACTTAAAGACTGTATTACATTTATTTACAATTTGTACCAGGAATTCGAAGTCCCCCTCCGGAAGATTTAGGGGGTTTAACTTAACGACATTGGACCGGGGGGATGAGTCTGAATTAATCCGTAAAAACCTGTTGACAAATTCCACGGAAATATTTACAGAATATATAGATTTCAGGAGGAAGTCGGGTTAAAATCCCGCGCTGAGCCGCAACTGTGATGCTGCCTTATGGCAGATGAGCCAGATCTTCCTTTAACTGTATTTCCCCGGGTTTGGGAGACGGTTTTCATGTTCTGGATATTCCATTAATATTGAAAACACGCTCTGCGTGTTTTTTTGTTTTTATGGTCAGACACCTGTCAGTAATCCCCGGGCCGGATGGTTGCGGGGATTTTTTATTAGATGGAGGAGAGATGGAGAGAGCATTACTTGTCGTGGGGCATGGGAGCAGGTCGGAGGATGCTGTTGCCGTATTCAGACAGATTGTAGATGAAATCCGGAGCAGGGGAGTTTTTACTCATGTGGAGGGTGCGCATATGGAGCTTGCACAGCCGGGTATTGAAGAGACTGTGAAACTTCTTGCTGATAAAAATATAAGAGAGATAATTATTGCACCATATTTTCTTTATGAGGGTGTGCATTTAAAAAAAGATATACCGGACATTATAGCGCAGCTTGTCGCTGATTATCCGGAGATAGAATTTAAAATGGCAAAGCCCATTGGCTTTGAACCTGTACTTGCTGATATTCTGCTGAAGCGTGTAAGTGAAATAGTTATGTAGGAGTCATAAATGAAAAATTTAAAATTTGTTATTCTTTTTTTTATGCTTCCGTCCAATCTGTTCAGTATGCATATAATGGAAGGATTCCTTCCGCCTTTGTGGGCCGGGTTCTGGTGGCTTGCGGCTCTCCCCTTTATATGGCTGGGGATTCGTTCTGTGCAAAAAATTGTTAACGCAAAGCCTGAGCTTAAGCCGCTAATTGCCATGGCCGGGGCTTTTGCTTTTGTTTTATCGGCTCTCAAGATTCCATCTGTTACAGGGAGCTCTTCGCACATGACAGGTGTTGCACTGGGGACTCTTATGTTCGGCCCATTTACAATGGCTCTGTTGGGATTTATTGTTCTCCTTTTCCAGGCGCTTCTTCTTGCCCATGGTGGGATTACAACTCTTGGAGCTAATACAATTTCCATGGCCGTTGCCGGTCCAATGATTGCATATTTTGTGTTTTCACTCTGCAGAAAAATCGGAGTAAACGAGAGAATGGGAATTTTCACCGCGGCTTTTCTCTGTGATATTTTTACATACGTTGTAACATCAGCTCAGCTTGCCTTTGCTCACCCCGCTGCGGATGGTGGAGTAGCAGTTTCCATTGTAAAGTTTTTGGCAGTATTCGCTATAACTCAGGTTCCACTCGCAGTGATTGAAGGATTGCTTACAGTGGTTGTTTTTAATATTCTTTCAAGCTATGCAATAGACGAAATGAAGGGGCTGGGATTTCTAAAATTCACCATGGAGGAGCAGTATGAAAAATAAAAAAATAATGAATCTTGTTCTTATTGGTATTGCTGTAATGATTGCGGTTATGCCGCTTATTTTAATTAAAGGCTCGGAGTTCGGCGGTGCAGATGGTAAGGCCGAAGAAGTTGTAAAAGAGACTAATCCCGGTTACGAGCCGTGGATTGAATCTTTCTGGGCGCCTCCGGGTGGTGAAACTGAGAGTCTTCTCTTTGCTCTTCAGGCGGCTATCGGGTCTGGTGTTGTCTGCATGGTTATAGGTTACTATAAAGGTCGAAAAGACGGTAGGCGGCTGAGTGTATCTGATAGATAGACTCTCTTATTTGAATAGTTTCAGGAATGTTCATCCCATGGAAAAAATGTTTTTCACCATGGGTGCTCTTTTCTTATCTCTATTCACGGATAATCCGGTTATTATGGTTTCTCTTTTAATTACCATGAGTTTCATAATAGTATTTGCTGCCGGTATTGAGCTTTTGGATTATATTAAACTTTTGTCTATACCCTTTATCTTTATTTTATCCGGAGTTCTGACTATTATTGTTGAAATTAATTCTCAATCAGGTAATTATATTTGGCAGGGACGATTTGCCGGTTTAGTCTTTTCTATAAGCGCGCAAAGCGCTGTATCCGGGGGGATTCTTTTTTTAAGGAGTTTCACTTCGGTTTCATGTCTTTATTTTTTTATACTTACAACTCCGATAACTGATGTGGAATATATTTTAAAAAAAATGAAACTTCCGGTGCTGTTCCGCGAGATGTTTATGATGATCTACAGGTTTATTTTTGTAACAGCGGAGATGGCAGGGATGATTATTATCTCTCAAAGATCAAGATCGGGATATAATTCCATCAAAAACTGTATAAACTCCATAGGAATTCTCGCTTCATCAGTTTTTGTTAAGTCATATTTTTTCAGCAAGGCGTCATATAACGCAATGATTTCCCGTGGATGCGATGGCGGGATTAATGTTCTTGAGAGTGAGTATAAGTATTCAGCAATAAATATTGCATTTATTATATTTTTCAACTTTTGTTTTATTATTCTGATATTAAGGTTCGGCTGATGAGTATTATTGAGTTAGATGGAGTTCATTTCAAATATCCTGATGGTACTCATGCTCTGCGGGGAGTGAGTCTCTCTATTGATGCCGGAAAAAAAATTGCAGTTCTTGGACACAACGGTTCAGGGAAGTCTACTCTATTTCTGCTTCTTAATGGTTTATATATTCCGCAGTCGGGAACTTACAGGTTTAACGGTGAAGAGATTACTTACACAAAGAAACAGAAGAGAGATCTTATAGAGAAAACCGGTATAGTATTTCAGGACCCGGAGGTTCAGCTCTTCGCCTCCACTGTGTACAAAGAGATTTCAATCGGACCGATGAATCTGAAGCTTTCTCAAGGTGAAGTGATTGAACGGATAAACTCCGCCATGGAGAAAACAGATGTAGCATTTCTGAAAGACCGCCCTGTTCACTTCTTAAGTTATGGAGAGAAGAAGCGTGTTGCAATAGCCGATATTCTAGCCATGAAGAGCGACGTTATACTCCTTGACGAACCTCTTGCATGGCTCGACTCTATCCATGAAAAAAAAATACTGGAGATACTGAACTCAATATCCCGTGAGAATAAAACTGTAATAATGTCGACACACAGCTCCGATCTTGCCTATGAATGGGCTGACTATATATATATATTCAGTGAAGGACAAATTGCCGCATCGGGAACTCCTGAAAATATTTTCACTAATAAAGAGATTCTGAGAGCTGCAGGAATCGAAGTCCCATTTGTTATTCAGATTGCGGAAAAAATGAAATTGGAAAAGATTCCTTCCAGCAGAAGTGAACTGCTGTCTATGATTGGGGGTGGATGATGAATAATTTACTGCATGATGCTACCCCGCCCCCTAACCCCCCGGAGGGGGGCTTAAAAGCAGAGAGACAGGTAATTTTTTCTTTTAAAGAATTCAAAGTCCCCCTCCGGGGGGTTGGGGGGCCGTTCCGGATGTGTGGCTCAATGGGTTTAGCGGCAGAAATAGTTTCCGGCTCAATGGTTTCAGCTTTGCCAACGACCGGAGTGCGCGGGCTGATCGGTTCGATATGAAAAAAATCATCATAGCAGGAATAAATAGCGGTGCTGGTAAGACAACGATAAGTGCGGCACTGATGAAGAATTTTACTGATCGTGGAATGAAGGTTGCGCCGTTTAAAACCGGGCCCGATTATATCGACCCGAAGTTTCATGAATTTGTAACCGGTTCAGATTCTCACAATCTTGACAGCTGGATGCTGGATGAAAATACAGTAAGGTATATATTTTACAAAAATTCAGTTGAGGCTGATATTGCTGTGATTGAAGGGGTAATGGGGCTCTTTGACGGATGCGGAAGTGGTGATGCGGGGAGTACTGCTCATATCGCCCGGATAACAGGTTCGCCGGTTATACTAGTTGCTGACGCGAAGGGGATGTCGAGAAGCCTTGCGGCTGTTATAAACGGATTTTGTAACTTTGATCCTTCGATAAATATTATAGGTATTATTTTAAACCGGGTGTCGGGAGAGAGGCATTTCTCTCTCCTGAAAAAAGTAATAGATGAAAACTGCGGGATAAAATGTTTCGGTTATTTGCCAGCAGATGACGGGATAATTCTTGAGAGCAGGCACCTGGGGCTTGTTCCTGTTGAAGAGTTGCAATGTCTAAGCGGTAAAATTATCCGGATGGCTGAGCTTGCTGAGTCTACGATAGATATAGACGGTATTCTTGATGCGGCATCGGATGATTACTCCTCTTATATTGTTCAGAAGATTCCCGATGATATTAAAGGATCAGCTGAAGGTCTGAAAATAGCAGTAGCGAAGGATAGGTCTTTCAGCTTTTATTATAAAGAGAATCTAAAATTAATGAAAGAGTCCGGTATTGAACTTGTGTACTTCAGTCCGCTGGATGACATAACTCTCCCTGATGGTGTCCATGGGCTCTATCTCGGCGGCGGTTATCCTGAAGTTTTTGCGAAGGAACTCTCTGCAAATACCACAATGCTCGATGATATTAGAATTAAATGCTCGGATGGCATGCCGGTCTACGCTGAGTGCGGCGGACTGATCTATCTTACATCGGGTATTACCGGGTATGATGGAATTTATTATCC
>JBBRFT010000228.1:0-6105 GCA_038241375.1 Spirochaetota bacterium | reverse complement strand
CGCACCGTTTACCCGGTTAATTGTATCCTCATCGCTGAAAGCGGTAAGAAAAACCACGGGAATATCTCTGTACTCAGCAATCTTCTCTGCGGCAACAATGCCGTCGATCCCTTTACCCAGATCAATATCCATAAGGATAAGATCGGCAACGGCATCAGATTTAATATATTCAAGACACTCCTCACCGGATGAGAGTGTTTCAACTTCAAAACCTTTTTCTCTTAAAAACTTTGCCTGAGAGAAAGCAATAATATAATCATCTTCAACAAGAATTATCTTCTTTTCTGTATCAATGTTCATCAATTCATCCAATTTAAGACTAAAAATCTATACGGTGCATACTATAACAGCTTAAAAAACGACAGAAAATAATAATGCGGACTATTTTTAAGTTATTACTGCTAATCGTAATCAACGGGAAAATAATTACCACCAAATATTTAAAGAAACCATTAAAAAATTCACATTATGTCCCTTAAAAAGACAGTCTATTCAGTCCATTTTGAGTTTCAGACCGGGGTAAAGTTTTTGAGAACAATCAGGGCATATAACATAACCGAATTCAGCGTCAGGCATATCTCCCACGGGTTACTTTAAAATTATTAAAAATACAACCACAGCAAGAAAAACAAATACAGCGAGGGCCAGACCGCGTATAAATTCACCTCTTTTCTCATGAAGATGCTGACGGTAGACTCTTATCCCTGCATCGGTCAGAGGATACCCCCCTGAATAGAAAACTCCGGTTACATCCTGCCGGTGTTTGTTTATAATAAATGCTTCTTTGTTAATATATCCGATATCCATAAGCTCCATGATAATTGCTATCTGACTTATATCAGTCATTTCAGCAGGAAGATCTCTTTTTTCAGTTTTACTCTCTACATATAAAAGCATTTCCATCAGAGGGAAATATTTTTTTCTATTCTCTTTCAGTTTGTTCATCTCAGATTTATAGCTCATTACTTCAGGCAGCCTTAGTTTAAATTATTTTCAGTCATTACAGGATTAGAAATAAGATCCATTTAAAGTCGGTTTAAAGTCAAATATATTATAGCATAAGCAAATCTTAACCCCCTTTCCTCACCCAAGGGGGTCGGCGTACTCGCCGGGGGGATTCAGGAGAATGTAAAAAAAATAACACCCTACAAAAATATACTAAACATATATGCAGTTATTACGATAATATAATTACAAAATCATTCCAGAGGTAAGACAAAATGAAGATAACAAATTTTAATACAGGTTTTAACAGCAATAATCAGTATGGAAAATCAGTCAAAGAGTCAGAGCCTATGCCCAAACACACACCCGGTTTAAAAAAAGCAAGCGGCGGAGAGGATTTTATTGAAATCTCCAGGGAAGCTGTTATGAAGCACCGGGAAGCAAAAATAGTAAACTTCACAGAAGCATTAATAAAAAGAGAAGCTGTAAAACCGGAAAACCGGCTCGAAGATCTGAAAAATGACATACTGGAAAAAGCATCTCATGTCAAGGAGATGACCGCCGCAGGGAGATATAACTTTGACGACGAATCAGTGCTCTCTGAAACAGCGGAAAGACTTCTGGCATTTTTAGGATAATCTGACGGTCGCCGCGCCGAAGGCGCGGCGGAGATAAAATTCCACCCGTTTATAAGTAATCACTGTTTTAACAATATTACCGGAAATTAATAGATTGACCTTTTCTTTTATAAATTAAATTTATAATTCAATAATATAGTGGGTATCATCGCTTCATATTCTGAAAAATTAAATTATTTATATACAGGTTAAAGACCATGATTGAAGGGACAGTAATCCAGACTATTATATTCAGCATAATCCTCGGCTCAGCCGGAATTGTGCTATCTGATAAATTTAAAATTCCCGGTATTCTGTTCTATTTCGCAATGGGAATTTTAGCAGGTCCGAATTTTGCAGGCCTGATCAACCCTCAATCTCTCGGCGATGGTCTCAGCATAATGATTACCGTTTTTGTTGCCATCATACTCTTTGAGGGGGGGCTCTCTCTTAACATAAAACAGATCAAAACACTACGGTCTGTCCTTATTAAGGATATAATCCTTTCAGTAATTGTAATGGTTTCAGCAGGTTTTATCTGTGCGAGATATATTATTGGACTGCCATGGGAAATATCGATCATATTCGCGACTCTGATTGTAGTTACAGGACCTACTGTAATCAAACCGGTGATAAGACATATAGCTTTAGGGAACAGAGTTAAAAACTTTCTAAATGGAGAAGCAGTCCTGATAGATGCTGTCGGAGCAATTCTTGCAATCGTTACACTTGAGTTTGTTCTTACAAGACATGAGCTGATTCTTTCTATCGCAGGTTTTGCAGGTTCAATTTTTGTCGGCATAATATCGGGCATCGGATTCGGATTTCTTATAAAGTACCTCGTATCCAACAAGCGGATTATTCCAACAGGGAGTAATAGCTTTTTTGTCCTGGGATCTGTTTTCATCTCTTTCATATGCTCTGAAGTTATTGTTCCAGAATCTGGTCTCCTTACTGTAGTAATTGTCGGACTTGTACTAAGCACAATGAATTTCAGAGAAAAAGAAGCCATACTGAACTTTAAGGATCAGATAACACGTATTATAACATCAATACTCTTTGTTCTGCTTTCTGCAAATTTCAACATAAATTATATTAACGAATATCTTACAGGGGGACTTATTGTTGTTCTGATAATAATACTCTGCAGGTTCCCTGTAATATTTTTAAGTACACGGAATGAAGGTTTTACCACAAGGGAAAAACTTTTTATGTCATGGCTCGGCCCGCGGGGAATAATAGCTCTCTCTGTAGCTTCGATTGCAACACTGAAACTCACAGCAGCAGGAGTAGAAAAAGCTCAAACAATTGAAATACTTGTCTTTATACTGATCTCTTCAACAGTCCTTCTTCAAGGGTTGTCAGCAAAATTTGTTGCAGGAATATTAAAAATTTTGATGAAGGGTGATCGGAACATAATAATACTTGGTGTAAACAATGTGTCCCTTATGCTTGCGGAAAAATGGCGCGATGAGAGAACCGGGGTTCTCTTTGTCGATTCAAACAGAAAGCATTCTCTCCAGGCAGAACAGAAAGGTTTCACATGCTGCGCGGGCAATGCACTTGATCCGGCAACTTACGTTGGTGTGGAGATGGATAATTTCACATCAGTCCTTGCCGCAACAGATAATAATGAAATCAATATAATCTTCTGCCGTTTTCTAAAGGAGAGTTTCGGCATAGAAAATTTATATACAGTATTAAATGAAAAAGCCAGTGAAGAACTCTCTGATATTATTAATACAGAGGATATTAAACTTGCATTCGGCACAAAGAATAACGGAGACGAAACCTTCTCCTGGGAGGGTTTCCTTTCAAAAATGAAGGATGTTTTTACTCTGAAAAAACAGGGATTGAAATGGTTTAAAATCACATGCAAAAAATTTGTTAAAAACAGCCCGGGAAATTATCCCCTCCCGGAGGGCGTCACCATTTTCATGGTAGTGAGAAACAACACTGAGCACTATATCTATCATACATTATTCGAACTACATCTTAATGATGAGATATATGCAATGGCTTCACTGGAAGGAATTGAAAAAATGGAATCGATACTCTGCCCCACCCAAGTATAAACCGGTCTGATATACTGATTAATACTCCTGTATCAATCAGTATATCAATTATCCCAAAGCTACATCAAGAATCATCATCACAGAAAATCCGGCCATAGTTGCCATAGTCACCAGATCTATATTTTCATTAATTCTTTGCGACTCAGGAATCAGCTCCTCCACTACAACAAATATCATAGCTCCGACCGCAAAACAGAGCGCGTATGGGAGAATATTCTGGATATTCATAACGAAAAAAGCTCCCGGCACACCGGCAATAGGCTCCACAACTCCCGACCCCTGCCCCATAAGAAAGCTCTTCCTTCTGGACATACCCTCTCTTCTTAACGGCATCGAAACGGCCGTACCTTCAAAGTAAACCAATCGTACATCAAATTGTCGGCCGCCCAAACCCCCCGGAGGTAGGCTTAAGACTTTCTTAATATCACTTTTCCATACATCCCGGACTAAAGCAATTTATTTATATAATCATTTATAATTATATGTATATAAATAATTATAAATGATAAAAAAAAATAGAATTTATAAAAAAAAATTAAATTATAACCCTATAAAAGTAACAATTGATTTGTAAATGCTCTAAGAAGTAGCTAAGATGCATATAGTAAAATATAAGGAGATTAAAATGAAAAAGTTTTTAATTGCAGCAGCGTTTATGGTGGCGGCTTCAACGTCAGTAATGGCTCAGTCTGTACCGGATTTATTGGTAGGTGGCAATGTTGGTTATGGGCGTGTAATAGTAACCGAAAGTAACAATGATATTACACGATCACAACCGATGTTTTCTCTTGGTGGCTTTCTAGATGCAACTTATCTTAGACTCAGTGCTGATTATAGTGCAACTCTGGGAAACTCTGATTATGAAGTAGGCGACTATTCAACTAGCGGGGATTCATATAAGACCACTAACATGAATTTCTCTGTTCTCGGTAAATTACCCATTGATGTCGGTGCCATTAAAATATGGGGCGGTGTCGGAATCATGTACTCATGGAATCTAACAGAGGAAGTTGACGGAAACGATGTAGGCAGCCACAGTGACATCGATGATTTTTATCTGCTTGGCGCTTTTGGAGCTGATATTGCTATTACTGATGCAGTGTTTATTTGTCCGGCTGCTACTGTTGGTTATAATCTTACTCCAAATCCAACTGATCCGGAAGTATCAGGAGATTGGGATGGTTATATGTTGACACTTTCAATTGGTGTAGGTTTTAAAATCTAAAATTTTTGTTTAAAATTTTAAAAAGAGAAACTTTTGAGTTTCTCTTTTTTTTAATACAGATTCTATTATCAATAATAAAATATTTTAGTAATTACTCAAAAACCGGTGGAGAAAGATATTCTCCGCACCTGCGGCGCGGCGAGTATAATTTTTACCATCGGCCTATGATCAGCTACATACTTTTTTGTAATTTTTTTCTCATCAAGCTGGATTTAATTTGTATTAGATAGTGGAATGAAGTAAATTAAAATGAAAAATCAAATCAGGTTATAAAAATTTATAATTAAAGAATTTTTTTTATTGATTTGATGGCGACACCAAAACTCAGTTTTCGGGACTGCACTTGAAAGATAAAATTTAATACAAAGGTTTAATATGAAAAATAAAGCAATACAACTTCCTTATTATGTCAAGATATCACTCGTCTTTATGGGGTTGTATGTTTTCATATCCATGTTATATATAGCACAGGACATTATAGTGCCTCTCATTTTCTCAATCATTATTGCAATTGTATTAAATCCCATAGTTGAATTTTTTGAACGAAAAAAAATAAACAAAATTATCTCAATTATAATTACTTTGATACTTGCCTTTTTAGTTATTGCAGCATTTGGAACATTTTTATATTTGCGGGGAAGCGTATTCGTAGAATCATGGCCTATATTAGTTAAAAAATTTACGGACATTCTCAACCAGATTATAACCTGGGTCTCACGCTATTTCACAATAAGCACATACAAAATAAATATATGGATTGCAACAACAAAAAGTGAAGTCATTAGTAACAGCAGTGATGTAATCGGGCAGACACTTTTTTCTGTAGGGAGCGGAATTGTTGTAATAGGTCTTATTCCGGTGTATGTTTTTATGCTATTGTTTTACCAGCCCCACCTGCTTGAATTTTTCCGCATTCTCTTTGGGGAAACCAACCGTGAAGAAGTAAGTATAATAATTACAGAGATAAGATCACTTGTTCAACGTTATCTTGTAGGGCTGATTATTCAAACAGCGATTATTGCTGTTTTATATACTACCGGACTTCTTATATTGGGAATAGATTATGCTGTAATTCTTGGTGTGATAGGAGCGATGCTTAATATGATCCCATATATAGGAGCCTTTTTTGCTGCATCATTACCCATGATGATTGCAATTATCACAAAAGAGTCACCAATTTCTGCTTTGTTTGTCCTAGCTGTTTATGTTTTTATACAGATTGTGGATAATAACTTTATAGTAC
>JBBRFT010000227.1:0-6138 GCA_038241375.1 Spirochaetota bacterium | reverse complement strand
AGTGGAGAGAGGAATATTTTCAACACGGTCACCAATCCGCCCCAATCCTATCGGATTATCAGTTGTTAAACTTATTTCAGTTTCCGGGAATATCCTGAAAATACAGGGAATGGACATTCTTGATGAAACACCGCTGATTGACATAAAACCTTTCATGCCTTTATTTGAGGATAAAAAGGATGTAACAATCGGATGGTTCGAGGGTAAAGAATCTCAAATTCCCGGAAAAGTTTCCGATGGAAGATTTAAGTAGAATTGATCCATTAAACCGGAGAACCGGTGAACCGCAGAGGTTCTCCGGTAAAATCTTCACTCTATCTTATTACACTCTTGATAATCTTCGCTGCAAGCTTGCTGTACGGCGCAAACACAAAGGGATTATCAAAAAAGTTCACGTTATAATATACGCTTTTATAATGAGTAAATGCATCAAAACTCCCCTTCCCGTGATAAGATCCCATTCCGCTTGCGCCCACTCCGCCGAATGGGATGTGACCGTTTGCAAAGTGTTTAAGAGTATCGTTTACGCATCCTCCGCCGTATGACGTTTCACTAATCACTCTTTTTGTATTCTTACTTTTTGATGTGAAAAGATATAACGCCAAAGGTTTAGGTCTTTCGTTGATAAAGTTTATCGCGTCATCAAGTGATGTTATTGTAATAACGGGGAGTACCGGGCCAAAAATTTCCTCCTGCATAATCGGGTCTTTCGGGGATATACCATCTATAATTGTCGGAGAGATATATCTCGTTTTAGAATCGACCTCTCCGCCAACAACAATTTTACCTTTATGAAGAAGCTTTTCAATTCTACTCCAGTGTCTGTCATTAATAACACGCGCGAAATCCGGGCTAGTCTTCGGATCATCTCCATAGAATTTTTTTATCTCTTTTTTTATAGCTGCAAAAAACGGAGCTTTTGCCTTTTCGGTTATCAGGAGATAGTCAGGAGCAACGCATGTCTGACCGCAATTGAAAAACTTACCCCAGGCAACCCTTCTTGCTGCAATTGTAAAATCTGCGTCATCCATAACAATACAGGGACTCTTCCCTCCAAGCTCAAGTGTAAGCGGAGTAAGATGAACAGCCGCCTTCTCCATTACCATCCGCCCCACTTCAGCACCACCCGTAAAAAAGATATAATCGTATTGCAGATCGAGCATAAAATTTTTAACTTCCTCTTCCTGGAAAACAGCAACCCACTCAGTAGGGAAAACTGATGTGAGAATCTTATAAAGAATTCTTGAAGTCGCAGGTGTTGCACCGGAAGGTTTAAGAAAAACCGTATTCCCCGCAGAGAGCGCGCCAATTACAGGAGCCATTGCAAGATTAAACGGATAGTTCCATGGAGAGATAACCAGAACTGTTCCATATGGCTCAGCATAAATTCTTGATCTCCCGGGGAGGTGACTGATGGGAGTTTTTCCTCTTTTAGGCTTTGCCCATGATTTCAGATGACTTATTGTGTGGCCAAGCTCAACAAGAACAGTTCCAATTTCAGAGATATAGGTTTCAAATGGTGATTTCCCGAAGTCCATTGCTAGCGCATCACAGATATTATCCTCATTATCTTTAATAGCCTGCTTTAGTTTTTTTAAGTGCTTTAATCTGTTTTTGACATCTTTTGTCGCACCTGTAGCGAAAAAATGCCTCTGTTTTTTAATTATTTCTTCAAGATCAGATTTTTTAACCATGATAAATCTCCTTATACTATATATATCAAATATGACATGTATAATTAGAAAAGTAACCTGAATTTATAATTCCGGACAAAAAAAAGGCGAAAAATACCTAATTTAAGAACAGACTCAGGAACGATAATACTTGCGGATCTGATAGGTGCAAAAAACTGTCTGTTCATAAAAGATGAAGAGGGACTCTATACAGATTATTAACGGTCTTAACGAGGGGAATATAACCCGGGCACTAAATGGAGAACATGTCGGGACAATAATTTATTCTGAAAAAAAGTAGCTTTTATTATGTAGTATGTTAAAAAACAGAGATTCTTTATTATATTAATTGACTTTTATTAATTAGTTTTTTATAAACAATAAATAAAAAAAGAGCCGCTTTTAAAAAAAGCGGCCAAAATTGCCTGTTACATTGAATAAATTTAATATATCATTAATGACATATTAAATTTATTCGGTCAACACTTTTTCTGCACGATACTCATAAAAAATGCAAATTTTATAAAAAGGTGCCTGCTATAGGCACCTTTTTTTATACAGTTTTACATATTTAGCAGACTCTGAACTTAGTTATTTCCTTATCTCCCTCAACAACGTGAATAGCACATGCCAGACATGGATCGAAAGACCGTACAACTCTCGCTGCTTCAATAGGATTCATATTATCAGAAATTGGAGTACCGATAAGCGCCTGCTCCACCGGTCCCCTTCCCCCTTTATCATCTCTTGGAGAACAGAACCATGTTGTCGGAACAACTGCCTGGTAATTCTCAATGACTCTGTCTTTAATTACAATCCAGTGACCAAGGGCTCCACGAGGTGCTTCAATTAGTCCTTCACCTTCTCCAGTATCGGGTATTGTATAAGAATTTCTCGGGCTTTCACCGGCATCAAGATCTTCGACCCACTGAAGCATCTCCTCTCCGATAATTTTTGATTCAATGGCTCTTGCGGCATGTCTTCCAAGAGTTGAAAAAGCCGCCGGAACTTCCGAATTAAATATCTTAAGGACTCCATCCAGTTCTTTTTTAACCTGTTTGTTTCCAGACTGATATGCTATCACCATTCTCGCAAGAGCACCGACCTCCATTGGTCTGTCATCATATCTCGGAGCTTTAACCCATGTATAAGCACCGTTCTTCTCGGGATCGGCAATAGTCTCACCCTTTAATGGATGGAGGTTTGAACCAGATTTATATCTTGCATATTTTACCTGCTCTCTGATCTTTGAAGAATCAAACTTCTCCAGTTTACCCCCGTCAAATATCCCACGCTCAAATGTAAAATCTTTCCGATCTTCATCTTTACCGTAAACCCCGTATGACATGAATCTGTCATACCTTCCAAGTTTAAAATATTCAGGGAAGGTTTTTGCCACAGCAACTACATGAGGGATATATGTTTCAGCAACAAACTCATTAGTCTCTTTCAGAAGTTTTTTAAACTGCTTAATCTTATCTTTGGTGGGGATAGTTGTAACTCCCCCGGGAACCAGAGCGATAGGATGTGGAGCTCTCCCTCCGAACAGCGCAACCATCTGATGAGTCTTCTGACGTATATCAAGAGCTTTGACATAACCCGCTATAGCATCAATATTTGTTGCCGTATCTTTTATATAGAAATCTTTTCCTTCGTATCTCGGCAGAAATGGACCGCCAGCTGTTATTTCATCGGGTCTCCCCTTTTTAACTTGTATCTCATTTTTCACCCAGTCTCTGATCCTGACCATTCCATCATCGGAACCTTTATACTGTAAAACCGCAGTAATATCGACAAAATCAAGAGCGGCGAGATGATAGAAGTGGAGAATATGAGACTGCAATGTATTGGATCCAAGAATCATATTCCTTAAAATACGGCCATTCTTTGTAGGCTTGATATTAAACGCATCGTCAAGACACATGCTCGATGCCTCTCCATGCGATACAGGACAAACTCCGCATATCCGCTGAACAATCTGATTTGCATCAACGGGATTTCGCCCCTGAAGAATTGTCTCATAGCCACGAAACATATCTCCACGGCATTTCGCGTCTACTACAACGCCATTCTGAACATCCATTTCAATGGATAGATGCCCCTCTATCCTTGTCAGCGGATCTATATATACTTTAGCCATTGATTGTATCCCCCTTCAGATCTTTTCTCAAAACATCGGCGAGAGTTTTATCATTTACATCATTTGATGCATGCAGGTTCTGATAAATCCCCCTTCTTCCATAATCAGGAAAAACTTTTTCCGTACATCCTATACATCCCGACCCGCACTCTGTACACGAATTGGCTCCGTCATTCCATTTTCTTTTTGGAATATCACAACCAGAATCCATGCCAAGGCATCCGAGATTATAGAGACAGCCCGGTCCGTCACCCCACTCTTTCGCATAAATGCCCCGCTTGTAATAGTAAAGTCGTTCACACTGCTCATGAACAGTTTTTCCGTAATACATCTTGGGTCTGTTATATTCATCAAGTTCCGGCATCCCCTTCATCAACACATGAAGAAGAGTTCCAACCATCCAATCAGGATGAGGTGGACAACCCGGGATATTCAAAACTACTTTATCTTTCAATATTTCCTGAACTGATACAGCACCGGTCTGGCTGTCTCCAAATATCGGACTCTTCCCTGCGGGGATACCACCGTAGGCGGAGCATGTTCCCACTGAAACAACAGCCATGGCATTTTTACCAAGTTCTTCAACCCAATGTTTTACACCAATACCTTTATGTGTTTTTTCATCTTCACCAATAGTACAGAATATATCATTCTTTGTGGGAATTGAACCCTCAACAATAAGGACAAAATCCTTTCTCTGTTTTTTTACAGCTTCTTCAAGTATTCTTGTAGCTACCGAACCGGTCCCGGCCATAACTACTCCCTGGTAGTTAAGACTTATATGTTCGGTTATTACAGTAACTATATCGGGGTGAAGTTTGTTGAGAAGAGATACTGAACAGCCCGAGCATGAAAGGCCTTCTATCCATATTACATTTGTCCGGGCTGTTGCTTTTTCAAGGGCCTTTTTGCACCCCTGAAACATTACACCCGGAAAAGCAAGGGCAGCAGTAGTTCCGCCCATAATTTTCAGGAATTCGCGTCTATTCAATGCCATAAAATCCTCCATTACATTTATAAATATTGTAAAATTTAGAACCGTATTATCAAAGACTTAATAGCCGCTAAATCTCACGGCCCCCTAATCCCCCGGAGGGGGACTTTCAATCTTATTCAAAAATTAAATTTTCTGTTTTACAGCCTTTAAGCCCCCCTCTGGGGGGTTTGGGGGGCCGGGTATTAAATTTTAATTTTTGAACTTAATGACATCGCCCTCTCTGATTTACGGAGCTTAACCGCTTCAATAATCAGTTCCACAGCTTTTGGTACTGATTTTTTTACAGAATCACTTATGCCGATTTCCAATGTATGAATATCCTCCGGTACAATTCCGATTATTTCTATCTCTGGATTTTCACCGGTGAGGATAAGCATATCGATTATTTTTTTTACGCCCATTTCGTGAAGTGAAAACTTGTTATTGCTGTCTGTAAGATGTTTTGCCGGGAATCTGTATATACTCCCCGGAACATCATCCGCCTGCAGAGCATCAACAATAACTATCTTTTCTCTTCCTGTCATTAGAGGCAGAAGGTCGTATCCCATTACACCTCCGTCTATAACTTCTACGTATTCAGGAATATCTCTGTTTGATTTTTCTATTTCATTAACGATAAAGACCCCAAGTCCATCATCCTTATGAAGAATATTTCCGATACCTAGAATAAGAACACTTTTTTCAGCCTTAACTCTTTGCATAACTTCTGATACCGCCTAGTGGCACTCCATGCATTTTTCAGGTCCCTTCCCTTTTGTGATATGACAATCAACGCATAAACCATGCATTTTTTCATAGCCGGCCTGACCGTTATGACATTTCGCACACTGTTTAATCCGTGCATCATTGCCATTTTTATGATGACAGTCAACACACGCCATACCCTGTTTTTCATGTACCATATGCGACATGGTAACTGCGCCGACCTGTCCTTTATATGGCGAAACCCCGTCCATCTGCTTTCCATAAGCGGTAACCTTGGTTATCACTACTTTATCAGTATCAACAGGATTTCCTCTGTTAATCCATGGGTCGGATTCACATGCCGTTATCACAAGAGACAGAAGGATGAACAATACAGGGAAAAGTTTTAAAAGTTTCACATGACTTCTCCTTTTTTAGTTTTTAAATTAAGCCATTTTAGTACATCTATTTTTTCAATAGAGAATATTAATAATATATATGTATTGATTTCGTGCTCATTAGAATTTTCATCCTTCATTATTGACATATTAAAAACCCCAGTCAAACTTTTAACGAAAAAACAGCAGTTCACTATAAAAATAGTTAAACAATTTTTGTGATAGCACAGACTGACCGGTCGATCC
>JBBRFT010000226.1:0-6151 GCA_038241375.1 Spirochaetota bacterium | reverse complement strand
AAAGTCCTATTACCCACCTCCACAATCTCAGTGCATCACCCGGAGAGGATAAAGGAAAAGTAACTACTCCTTATCATCTCCCGAGGGAATTATCATTCTTCCGGATCTTTCGAAAAGTATATAATCCCCGAACCAGCTGATAAGTACAAAAATTTTATTTCTGAATCCTATAAGATAGAGTATATGAATAAACAGCCATAATACCCATGCAATAAAGCCCCGAACCTCAACACCGTTAATCATTGTAATGGCCGAGTTTCTTCCTATTGTAACCATTGATCCGCGATCTCTATAGACAAATGAATCTGCTTCTTTACCATCTATCATTTTAAGAATATTCAGCGCTGTATGTTCACCCTGCTGTGTTGCAACAGGAGCATTCATCGGGAGCGGCACTCCCTCATCTTCAAAATATGCGAGATCACCGCATACAAAAACTTCTTTAAATCCCTTAATCCTTAAGGTATCATCAACTGCAATTCGCAGATCTTTCTTCACAGGAATCTTCACATCACACTTTAGCCCGTCCCCTCTCACTCCAGCTGTCCAGAGTATTGTATGAGACTGTAAACTCCCGCCGTTTTTAAATCTTATAACCCCTTTATCTATTGCAGTGACTTCAGATCCCAGCATTATCCTTACCCCTTTCTTTTCGAGCTTACGGGCAGCATAACTTCCGGACTTCTCACTATATGCCGGGAGTATTCTGTTACCGGCATCGACAAGACGAATATCAATATCTGAAAGTTTTATCTCCGGAAAATCTTTTTTAAGCGGACCATGTACAAGTTCAGCAAATGCTCCGGCAAATTCAACACCGGTTGGGCCTCCGCCTGTTATGACAAATGTAAGATATTTTTTTCTCTCATCCGGATCACTGCATTTTACAGCCTTTTCGAAAAGTGTAAGAATATGATTCCGTAAAAAGAGTGCGTCATCAAGAGTTTTTAAAGGAATAGAATTCTTTTCTGCTCCTTTAATACCGAAATAATCAGTTTTGCTCCCCGGGGCAATGATAAGATAATCATACTTCACTTCACCTTTACCGGTAACAACAAGCTTCTTTTTAAGTTTTATCTCTTTAACCCGCGACATAAGAAAATCAATATTTTTTTTATTCCTTATTACAGATCTAACGGGATAGGCAATCTGATCAGGTTCAATTTCCGCTGCACCAACCTGATACAGCAGCGGATTAAAAGTATGATAATTATTTTTGTCTATGAGAGTTACCTTTACATCTTTACCAAAAAATTTTTTTGCAGCAAATAATCCTGCAAATCCTGCACCGATTATCACAACATGTTTAATTTCATTATGCATTGAAAAAATCCTTCTATATCTCTTTAATTTTATCTACAACTGATCTGGCATAATCGACATTCATCTTCAGCTCATTTTTATTCCAGATTACAAGTTCTTTCAGTTTCAATCGGGCTATAAGACGGGACATTGTTTCCGGAATTGTGCCGATTCCGTCGGCAACCTCAGCTTTTGTAAGATCAATAATAATCTCAGGCTTAATGCCGTAATGCTCTTCTATAAAGAGAAAAAATCTCTCTTCAACGTCATATGCATTGAGATGGGCCACTTTATCTGCAAGATACCGGAGCTTACGGAAGATATTACCGGTAAAATAATTACGGAAAGTATCATCTTTAAACAACTCCAGAAACATCATGCGGTTTATCGAGAAAAGAGTGCTGTCTCTTAAGGCTGTGGCGCTTACGGGATAAGATTCCGATTCGAACAGTATAACTTCTCCGAACATTTCACCGGGACGTATATGACGCAATACAATCTCCCTGTCGTTATCAGCAGATTTATAAATTTTAACAAGTCCCTCAATGAGGAAAAAAAACTTCTCCCCTTTATCACCTTCAAAAAATATAATTTCATCCTTGCTGAAATTCTCGGTTCTCCCTTTCTTTGCAATATCTGAAATAATTTCCGGTGAGAGGCCTCCGAAAAAAAGACTTTTAGATAATGCTTCTTCAGAAATTTTCATTTTTTTCTCCGGAATTGATTCAGGTCAATGCTAATTAATAAGTAATATGGCTATAATATATCTGTCAAATGAATTAGTAAATAAAAAGTTTGGCACTTCCAGAATGTTGGGAAAAGTGATATTATTATTGTCACGGTCTTTTAGCTGACTTGCATAATAACTCAACGGCCCCCCAAACCCCCCGGAGGGGGGCTTACAATTTGATGTACGATTAGTTTACGTTGCAGGATGTGGGTACAAGTCAGTTTGGGAGTTATGGGGCTGGAAGGTTTAAAGAAAATAATTTAAAGAGGTTAACAAATGAAACGACAGATTATACACATAGACGCTGATAAATGCAACGGATGCGGACTCTGCGTACCGGACTGCCCGGAAGGTGCAATCCAGATGATCAACGGAAGAGCCAGACTTATCAGCGATCTATACTGTGACGGTCTTGGAGCATGCATAGGGACATGCCCGGTTGGCGCAATTACAATTGAAGAGAGAGAGGCTGCGCCATATAACGAAGCCCTTGTAATGGAAAACATTATCAAGCATGGACCCGATACTATAAAAGCTCACCTGAAGCATCTGAAAGATCATAATGAAACTGTGTATCTTGCAGAAGCAATGAGAATTCTGAAAGAAAAAGGTATCGCAGTTGAAGAGACAGCTCCGAAACCGGAAGTACAGCATCACGGCTGTCCTGGAAGCGCGAACCGTGTATTCCAGCAGGTTCATGCAGCTCCCGAACCACGCAAGGGAGATTTTTCCAGACTTGCACAGTGGCCTGTAAAACTTAAGCTTTTAAGCCCTTATTCACCGGTTTTTACAAACAAGAAGATTGATCTTCTGGTATCGGCAGATTGTGCTCCATACGCATGCGGAAATTTTCACGATGAATACCTGAACGGAAAAGCAATGCTTACATTCTGTCCTAAACTCGATCCGTATATCGATGAGTATAAAGAAAAACTTGCGATAATTGTTAAAGAGCATGATATCAATTCTATAACTATTACGCGAATGGAAGTTCCATGCTGCAACGGGACCGCAGCACTGGTAAGGGAAGCTGTGGCAAAAAGCGGAAAGAATATTAAAATTGAAGAACATATAATCAAAATCTGATTTTACAGATAACCCCGGTCAGAAGGCGCGAATGTATATTCGCGCATTCTATTCAAAACTCCCCACTCAGTCTCTCCTTTAATGTTATATAATGGAGAAAAAAAGTGGACAGCTCCGGAAGAATTAAAGAAAGAGATTGAGACAGTCGTCAGATTATTAAAAACTGAAAAACCGGCAGAGTTAACTCTTTTTATTAACTGGTTCAAACATATGTTTGAAGATAAAAAAGAACTTGTTGAAGAAGTCAAGGGATTAGTTGAGGTAAAAACAATGTTAAGAACATCAATAAAAAAACTTAAAGAAGATGCAATAAAAGACGGACTTCAAAAAGGACTTGAAAAAGGACTTGAAAAAGGACTTCTGGAAGGAATTAAAAAGGGGGAGCATCAAAAAGCTATTCAAACGGCAAGAGCTCTTCTTAAAGAAAAAATGACAGTTGAGAAAATATCTGAAATAACCGGAATTTCCGTAAAAGAGATTAAAAAATTAATTGAATAATTCGTTTCATCATTTTTTAATTTAAATTAAATCCCCTTTGAATATTGAATGCAGGTAGTGGGATAAATCGAGCGATGGAGCTCTTGAACAGAGCCGTTACCTCCATCAAGATAATTCTTAAAAAGTCTAACTGCTGCTGATTTTTCTACCTCCATTTTTGTTCCGGTCCGGATATTTCTTAAATCGATGGAAAAGCCGGAGAAGAGACCGGGGAAATCTTTAAGTATATCTGTATTCAAATAGTTTAAGTCATTATAAAGAGAGTGATAGTTCCCTTTCGATTTTTCGATCCTGAGGATCACGTTTTTCAGACTGGTAAGGGTTGTTCTTCTCTCGCACTGTGGAATACAAGTATGGTCGATTATATCCTTTTCACATCCCAGAACCTGATGGAACAGGCACTGCCGGCTTGTCATAAGCACAATGGGGTGATAGATGCTGAAGTAGAGGTCAAAATTATCAGGTTTTTTTATGCTCCTTATCTGCTGAGCGCTCATTTCGTTCGAGAGATAGGCACCACTACATGCGAAGTTCTCTTTCAGACATTGCAGGCTGAAGGAGTTGACAATGTTCAGATATGGACCTGCTATCCACGATATCCCCATCTCCCGGGCTTCGTCAGCAATGCCGAGATTATTGGTTACGATCACCGACGGCCTAACCACTTGAAGAAATTTAACTGCAGAGCTATAGTCTGCTCCGATTAAAATTGAAGGGAACCATGGAATGAGCTTTTTATTTTCCGAAAACAGATTAATAAGTCCGTCATAATCCCCATCCACCCCATCCGGCAGCTGATAATAAATATAGGCAGAGGTTCCGTTGAAAAGATGGAGATCATCCTGTGATGAGATCAATATCGAAAGTATGTTATTAGCCGCAACGCCACCGCCCCTCTTTAGTACCGGGAGATCAACCGGTGGGACAATATCCCTTGAACCGTTCAGCTTGAACAGAATTCGCTTTTTTAACATGGTCAACTCTTTAAACGGCAGAAAAAGTCCCCTTTGTAGATTATCTAAATTCAGCTGCTCAATATAGTACCCGAAATCGTTAATGGATTTAAAACTTTTCAATACCATATCATGATCCAGAGCCTGTTTACCGACAGTTTTAAAATCTGATTCCGAAGAGATTTCAAATGAAGTGTCGGGAGTTTTAACAGTTACCCTTAAAGGGTTGCCCGGTTCCCCGAATACAGTTATTATTAAAGGGAGTTTTGCAATGCTCAGCTTGTCGATTCTGCTTTTAACATCACGAATAATCTCTGTTTTTTCATCATAGAGCTCTCTCTTTGCCCTTTCCAGATTTGATTCAGAGATGAAACCGTAGCTCGCTGCTAAATGAATTGCCGAATGATCGCGGGGATTATCAACAAACATATTTTTACCGGGAACTCCCGCCAGAAATGCGTTGGAAAAATCCCGATTGAATACCTTATAGAGAGTGCTGTTGTCGTCGCTTAACCTACTGCCGTAATATAGCCTATCCAGCTGCTCCTTCCATGCTTTAACTATTGTATAGACATAGTGGAACTTCTTTATTCTCCCCTCAATTTTTATGGAGTCTACTTTGGCATCGGCTAAATACTTTAGATCAAAAAAGGCCGAATTATCCTTAAGGTTAAAGGGGAAATCGTACCCCTCTGGAGTAGTTAAATATTGATCGCGGCAGGGCTGACTGCAGCGTCCGCGATTTCCCGAGTTACCTCCAAGCACTGAGCTGATGTAGCAGATACCCGAAAAGCAGATGCAGTTGGAACCGTGGACAAAAACCTCTGTGAGAACGTTATATCGATGTGCAGTTTCCGTTAAAGCCTTTATCTCATGAATGTTTAACTCTCGCGAAAGGTTAACGCGCGTGACTCCAAGCCTGCTTAAAAATTTTATCTGACCATCGTTATGAGTAGTAAGCTGTGTCGATGCATGAATTTTAATTTTTTTAAAATATCTGGAAAGCAGATAAAGCACGCCTAAATCCTGAACGATTATACCATCCAGACTGGTATTAACCAGCTTATTCAGTAAAGTTATGAGTGACGGGATTTCACTTTCAACAATTATAATATTAAGGGTCAGGAAAACCTCACAATGATTATTGTGAGCGAGTCTTAAAATTCCATACAGATCATCGAAGCTTATATTTTCAGCACTGTTCCGGGCGTTAAACCGATCTAATCCGCAGTATACAGCACCTGCTCCGGCTGCAATGGCAGCTTTTATAGAATCAACATCACCGCCTGGTGCCAGTAATTCAATATCTCTTTTTGCGTTAGCCATTACACCTCTGTTATCTTTTCTTTTTAGGAATAAGCGTTAAACCTCAGATTATATTATAACAAACCTCTGGAGTAAAAGGATCGTAATCAATATTATTCAAAGATCAATCTCATCGGAATCATTTTTGATTTTATAAATCCTTTTTTACTATAAAACTTAATCGCACTTTCATTATTGTAATCTGTTAATAATGTTATTCTTAAAATATTATTATTTTGAGCAAATTGAATAGCTTCACTTAATAATTCCGTACCAA
>JBBRFT010000225.1:0-6292 GCA_038241375.1 Spirochaetota bacterium | reverse complement strand
ACCCCCGCACCCCCGGAGGGGGCAATGGAATTTTTGCCCCCTCCGGGGGTGCGGGGGCTTATGAGGTGTGAATATAATTATTACCACCAAAAAATGAGAAGTTGCGTTAAATTATAAAAATCCCCCTATAATTTACTTGATTATTGAATTGTATAATAAAAATTGTCTTATATATATCAGTATTTATTCCTTAAATTTTCTAAAGCTAAAAACTCATTATCCCCGCCGCCGATGGCGGCGGGGATATACAATTAAATAAAGGTGATCACATGAGTGAAAATAATATTATAGATAGCGAAACAGGAAAATCCAATTTTATTAAAGAGATAATAAGAGAAGATCTGAAAAATAATAAAAATGATGGTGTCGTTGCTGCGAGATTCCCCCCGGAACCTAACGGATATCTCCACATAGGGCACGCCAAGTCTATATGTCTTAATTTCGGACTTGCAGCAGAATTCAGCGGCACATGTAATCTCCGTTTTGATGATACTAATCCTTCTAAAGAGGAGACCGAATATGTCGATTCGATTCAGGAAGATGTTAAGTGGCTCGGATTTGACTGGGAGGATAGACTTTTTTATGCCTCGGATTATTACGAACAGCTTTATGACTTTGCAGTTCTTCTGATAAAAAAAGGTAAGGCATATGTCTGTGACCTAACCGCAGATCAGATGAGGGAATACCGTGGAACACTTAAACTGCCGGGTAAAGAGAGCCCATTCCGGAACAGATCTGTAGAAGAGAATCTGGATCTATTTCACAAAATGAGAAATGGTGAATTTAAAGATGGAGAGAAGACTCTCCGCGGTAAAATCGATATGTCATCGGGATATATTGTAATGAGAGATCCGGTACTTTACAGGATCCAGCGCAGCACACACCACAGAACAGGCGATGCATGGTGCATCTATCCGATGTACGATTTTGCTCATCCTCTGTCCGATGCTATTGAAGGGATTACTTATTCTGTTTGTACACTTGAATTTGAAAACAACCGTCCGCTCTATGACTGGGTTGTGAATGAAAGTGAAGCTGCCCACAAACCGAGACAGATTGAGTTTGCCCGTCTAAACCTGTCATATACTGTAATGAGTAAAAGAAAACTTCTTGAGCTTGTAACAAAGAATTATGTTTCGGGATGGGATGATCCGCGTATGCCCACAATCGCCGGTATTCGCCGTCGAGGGTACACTCCCGAATCAATAAGAGATTTTGCTGAAAGGATCGGTGTTGCTAAGGCTGACAATATGGTTGATATCGCTCTACTCGAGCATTGTCTCCGTGAGGATCTGAATAAAAAAGCTCAGAGAGTCATGGCGGTCATTGATCCGGTGAAGGTTATTATAGATAATTATCCCCATGGCCAGGTTGAGTATGTTGAAGCTGTAAATAATCCCGAAGATGAAAGTATGGGGAAACGCGAGATGCCCTTCTCGAAAGAGTTGTGGATTGAGAGATCAGACTTTATGGAGGTTCCGGCGAAAGGTTACTTCAGGCTTTCTCCCGGAGCAGAAGTGAGGTTTAAACACGCATATTATATAAAATGTGTTTCCGTTGATAAAGACTCCTTGGGGAATATCGAAACAATACATTGCACATATGATCCCGATACTCGCGGTGGATGGTCTGAGGATGGACGGAAAGTTAAGGGGACAATACACTGGGTTTCCGCGGCACAGGCGGTTACAGCAGAGGTTCGACTCTATGAGCATCTTTTTATAAAAGAGAATCCTGATGATTTAGCAGAGGGGGAGGATTATAAATCTAACCTTAATGAAAATTCTATAAAAATAGTCGAGAATGTTTTCATCGAACCTTTCGTAAAAGATTTTAAAGCCGGAGATAGATTCCAGTTCGACAGAACCGGTTATTTCTGCATTGATATCGATTCAACGGAAGATAAACCTGTCTTTAATAGAACAGTATCTCTTAAAGACTCCTGGGGCAAATCGGCAAACAAGACTGCATAGATTATACGGTCTTATCTGCTGCGGCTCCCTTATACACTTTTCCTTTCCCCATTCATGGGGAAAGGTGCCCAACGGGCGGATAGGGGCGCTTTCCTTTTTATTACAACATCAATCTTCTGACTGTTCGGGATCATTGGAACTTATAGCAATTTCAATAGCAGATAAAATATCCTCCAGATTGTAAGGCTTCTGTAGAAAACCTGATATCTTTTCATTTGAGAATTTTAATAAAATATCAAATTCGCAGTAACCGCTTGTTATAATAACCGGTATATCAGGGTCGATTTTTCTGATTATCGTGAAAGCTTCACGTCCGTCGAGTTCCGGCATTGTCAGATCCATTAGTATACATGATATTTCATCTCTCTTTTCAGTGAAAATATTAATAGCCTCTTTTCCGTTCCGTGCAAGATATACCTTGTATCCGGAGATATTAAGCATTTTAGTGGTAAGGTCTCTTATATATTTTTCATCATCGGCAATCAGTACTGTGAGATCTTTATTCACAAAAGACGGGCGTTTTCGTTTAACCTTTGTTTTAGTGCTGTAGGTATCATGAGATACAGGGAAGTATATTTTAAAGCAGGTACCTTTCCTGATCTTACTCTCTACGAGTAAACCCGCGTGGTGACTTCTGATAATACCGGAAACAGCGGCAAGGCCCAGGCCTCTCCCCGTAAACTTTGTAGTGAAGAATGGATCAAATATCTGTTTTAATTTTTCTTTTTCGATTCCGCACCCTGAATCGTTCACTTTGAGAAGTACAAATTCTCCCGGAATAAGATTGTAATTAATTGTCAGAGATTCAATGTCATCTGGTGTCAGCTGAACAACTGATGTTGTTACATCGATGGTTCCGTTGTTTTCTATCGCATCTGAACCATTGAGTATGAGGTTCATTACTATCTGCCTGATCTGTGTGGCATCACATTTTACTCCGGGCAATTCCGGAAAAAGAGTATACGAAAGATTAACTTTTTTAGATATAGAAGCTTCAAGCAGCGAATTCATATCAATGATCAGATCATTAAGATCGAGTTGTTCAATAATGAATGAACCTTTCCCGGAGTATGCAAGCATCTGGTTGGTCAGTTCACTGGCAAGTTTTGCAGCTCTTTTAATCTCAAAAATTCGTTGCTGATATTTAATATTTTTTGGCAGTTCATATGACAGTATATCGGAATTACCGAGAATTCCTGTCAGGAGGTTGTTGAAATCGTGGGCTATTCCGCCCGCAAGGACTCCCAGGCTCTCCAGTTTCTGAGCCTGCTGCATCTTAAGCTCAAGTTCAATTCTTTTTGATTCAGCTTCTTTCTGTTCAGTTATATCCATGACAGAACCGGAAATTCGAAGGGTTTTTCCGCTGGAGTCGAATTCTACCGCTTTACCCCGTGAAAAGAACCATCTGAAGCTGCCGTCGGTCATTTTTGCACGGTATTCATCGATGTATGTCTCACTTTTGTTGTTTATTAGATTGTTCATAGCTTTCACAGAAACAGGGAAATCGTCTTCGTGGATGTATTCTTTCCAGACCCGGCTGACGGGTTTAATATAGTCCGATTTCAATCCTAGAAATTCTATCATATGTCTGTTGATTCTAAGTGTGTCAGTTGAAATATCAAGATCCCATAAACCGATTACACCGATTCTTAATGCTATATCCAGACGGTCCCACATCCCCTTTAATTCAAGTTCCGCTTCGATTCTTTCGGTCTCATCCCGTCCCGAGGAGAAGATAAGATTGATATCTTTAAAAGCTATACAGCTCCATCGTATTATTCTATACTCATTATTCTTAGTTTTGTATCTGTTGGTCAGAGTGAGGATTTTGTCAGTATTTTTTAAACGCTTTTTGAAGTCATCAGTTTTTGATATGTCATCGGGGTGGATCAGTTCGTTAATGTTAACATTTACCAATTCATCGGTATCCCAGCCCAGATAAACTGCCCATGCCGCGTTTATCTGTTTAAGACCTCCATCGAAATCTGATATAGAAAGAAGATCTCCTGAATAATTAAAAAACAGGTCACGCTCAAACTGTGATGATTTAAGTTTTGTGGTATCTTCAACAAATGTTGTCAGGTATTTTTCACCGGTAATCTCGTCCGTCATTTTAAGCATGTAAACATTTTCATAAACAAGTGATCTGTCTTTTCTGAACGCTGTAATATTAAATGCGTTATAATTATCAGTTCTGGAGAGTTTCTCTATTGCACTTTCTCTCGCTTTTTTGTCATAATAGATGTTGGCGGTGTTTTTCAGGTTCAGGCGAAGATCTTCAAGGGAATCATATCCGAAGATTCTGCAGAAGGCATTGTTTGCATTAAGTATTCCGCCTGTAAGAGTGGATTGAATTATTCCGATAGGTGAGTTTTCAAAAATTTTCCTGAACTTTGTTTCACTAATTTTAAGACGGTCGTTGGCTCCTTCAATTTCCATCTGATTTTTCTGCAGTTCATCCAGGATGACGGCCATCTCTTCATTCTGAGCCTCGGACTCTTCATAAAGTGCTTCAATTTCACTGTTTTTGGTATATAGTTCTGTTTCAATCTGCTTCTGGCCGGTAATATCAAAAAATATACCGTCCATTCTAACAGGTATATTTTTTTTATATTTAGTAATCCGGCCATTGAGAAAAAACCAGACATACTCATCATCGCTTTTTTTTAAACGATATTCAAATTCCAGGCCGTCAGCATCTTTATTTTTTATATGCTCATTAAAACTTTCTATCATTCTGGACTTATCATCGGGGTGGACATTTGACATCCAGTAATCCAGACTATTGACTCTGTTTTTTTTATATCCGAGTTTATCAAGCCAGAAATCATTGATATAAAACTGGTTCTTGTCAATATCCCATCTCCACAAACCGATTTTTCTTCTGGTTAAAGGGAGTATAATGCTTATATTATTTTTCAGCAGCCTGAGTTTATTAAAAAAACTTTTCATCAATCACTATTCCAATTAGGATGTAAATTTTAAACATCAGCATGTTTTATTTTAGCGTAATTTCATTAAAGCTGCCCTGTTGTAATTCTTCAGCATTGCAGCTACATAGGAGATAAGCTTCTCCGATATAACTGCTTTTCAGCTGTCCGATTCTCCGGCAGACCGGAGATCAGTAATCGTATAGATTGGAAGATGGTTTACCTGTAACAATTTCGTTTGAATCCCTCTCCAGTCTGTTTATCATATTTTGAAGCTTATCTTTAGTCGCTTCCGGATACTGAACTTCATCACATCGCATACATTTTAATGCAGGTACATTCTCGAGTATAAAAGTGAAATTTTTACTGCTTTTTCTGTAAGTGCTTTTCCCGTCTATCAAAACTCCGCCGCATTTGCAGTTCATAATCTTCCCCTGAGTCAATTTTTCATTATAACTGCATTAAGAGAGTTTAATGTCAATTAAATTCGGTTCTTAATTTATTGTATTTATAATATTTTATGCATGTTGATCGAATAGATTCATGTGTGTGTAAATTGTTCCGTAAACTTATTATTTTTTAAATAATAAATTAAGTATGCTTTAAAGCAGGTTTGTATATTTTTAAAATTTTTTAATTATAAAAGCGCTTTATTCGCGTGTAAATATTATGTCGCGCGTGATCAGCTTTTTAATTGACACGGGCATATATAAAATATTTAATAAGTATAATCATTCATATTATATCAATTCCGGAGTGAGCAATGGATAGTAATATTATTAAAGCTGCCGAAATTATAAGAAAATCTAAACAAATGATTGCTCTCACCGGAGCGGGCATCTCAGTTGAGAGCGGAATTCCCGACTTCAGAAGTGCCGGCGGTCTTTGGGACAAGTACGATCCGGCTATTTATGCTTCTATCTATTCATTCCATAATATGCCGGGGAAAGTATGGGAAATGATCTTTGATATGATTGAAATTACAGAAAATGCGAAGCCCAACAACGCTCATATTGCTCTGGCTGAACTCGAAAAAATGAAACTGCTGAAGGCCGTAATAACGCAGAATATAGATAACCTCCATCAGGAAGCCGGGAGTAAAAACGTAATTGAGTATCATGGTAACGCCAAGCATCTTGTCTGTCTCAACTGCTCCGCTTCATACAGCGCGTCAGAGTTTGAAATTTCAAAAAGAAGAATCCCTCATTGTGACAGCTGCGGTAAAGTACTTAAGCCTTCGGTAATTTTTTTCGGAGAAAATATTCCCGAGAGTGCTCTCTCCGAAGCTCAGAGATATGCTGAAACAGCTGATGTTGTACTTGTTGCTGGTACATCGGCAATTGTTTATCCTGCAGCGGGGATTCCACGAATAGCAAAAAAACTCGGGGC
>JBBRFT010000224.1:0-6295 GCA_038241375.1 Spirochaetota bacterium | reverse complement strand
ATCACATTTCCTCTCAATGTGGTATAAGCCATTTTGGTCAGCAGATTTCGACATCGTGTCGCTGCTGAAAGGCGTACCTCGTGTCCGCTCAACGAAACCGCTTCCCGCATACGCTATGGGGATTCAATTCTTAATTCTTTGCCAATCGAAATGGCGAAGTCTGCCCGACCTCGTAAACAAAGAGAGAAAATCTTAGATAGCACGCCACCATTTTTAAAAATAAATGAAAATTTAAATTCCGCAGTTCGCAATTTTCTTTGATTTGAGTTAGAATATTATCCATGTTAAATCCTCCATTGTTTTGAATGGAGGTTAATCCTGAAATTACGCGAATCATAGTTCAAGGAGCAGGAATTTTATGTGGCCAATGAATTTTTTATTTAGTAATTCTTGAACATCATCCCTCATGACAAGGAAAGTGTCCGAGGTGAATTGTTCACTGTTGGGGCAAAACAACCAAGTGACAGTTTAAGATACCACCCTCCGACGAACGGATTAAATATCGAATTTTAGATACATCCCTGCCCCACAGGGGTTTATGGGGACTTAACGGGATGTTTAAATTACATTAAAACTACTTAGCTGCCATACCGCCATCAAGAGGAATAACAGCCCCGGTCATAAAATCTGAAGCCTTTGACGAAAGAAATACGGCAAGTCCCTTAATGTCTTCAGCCTCACCAGCTTTTCGTAATGGAATAACACTGAGCATTGCGTTGAGCATATTCTCCATTCCAGGCTTAAAGACATACCCCATCATATCCGTATGAAAGAATCCCGGCGCAATACAGTTTACATATATTTTATGATCAGCAAGTTTAACGGCTAAATTTTTTGTAAGGATTTCAATTGCTGCTTTAGATGAATTATAAGCAACTGCAGGGTGTGCAATCTCTAATGATCCTCTAGATCCGAAAATTGATGATACATTTATTATTTTTCCGCCGCCATTATCTTTCATTATATTTGCAATCTTCTGAGTTAAAATCCATACACCACGAACATTTACATTAAATATTTTATCCCATCCCTCTATTGGAAATTCAAGAGTTGGTGCACCCCATGTAACACCTGAATTGTTTATAAGAATATCAACCTTCCCGAACTCTTTCATTGTCGCATCGACAAGATTCTGTATATCCTCTTCCTTCCCGAGATCACATTTTACTGCAAGATACTTCACGCCATTTTCCTCTGCAAGTCTCTTACCGGTTTCTTCACAGGTTTCAACTTTTCTTGATGCAAGAACAATAGAAGCCCCGGCTTCGGCCAGACCTTCAGCCATAAACTCACCGATCCCTCTCCCACCCCCTGTTATAATAGCAACTTTTCCTGAAAGATCGAACATATCTTTAACTTTCATCGTATAACTCCTTTACTTTATTTTCGGTGGTGATAATAACAAGATCATATTTTTAGCACCACTGTTATTACTGAATAAAAACTGCAAGATTGTTCAATTATTCTCTAATATATTATATTTAGTCAATCTGTTTTATATATTAAGTTCATACCGATTGACCGGGTAGTGTATTATTTTCGGGATGCGTATGCTCCGCATACGCTGGCAATAAATAATTCCGATTGGCCGGTGTTGCGAGAAATATTAATTGCTTGCTAATTAAAAATATTCATATTAGTATATTACATGAGGTTCATTTATGACTGAGAAAACATTCAGAAATCCCTTTCCAACTGTCGATATTATTATTGAAACTCAGACTTCTAACAAGAAGGGTATTGTTCTTATAAAAAGAAAAAACCCCCCATATGGATGGGCCATCCCGGGAGGATTTGTCGATTACGGAGAGAGTATTGAACGGGCGGCTATCAGAGAAGCGGAAGAGGAAACTGCACTTAAAGTAGACCTTATCCGTCAGTTTCATACATATTCTGATCCTCTGCGGGATCCGCGTCATCATACTATTTCTACTGTTTTCATTGCATCAGCTTCAGGTGAACCTGAAGGTAGAGATGATGCTGCAGAAGCGGCCGTTTTTTCAAAAGACGAAATTCCCGAGCAAATGGCTTTTGATCATAGAATAATAATTGAAGACTATTTTAATAATAAATACTAATTCCCTGCATGGAGGTTGCACATGCCGCTTTCTAAGTTTATGCTGAATGCTGCGAAACTTACTCTTGATGCCGTTTTCAAAGCTTCTGAAGCTGATATACGCGTACACGGTGTCAATAATATCCCGGCAAGTCATGTACTGTTTGCTGTAAATCATTTTACAAGAATGGAAACCGCTTTTCTTCCATACGTTATACATAAGCACACAAAACAGCATTCCCTATCACTCGCTGATTCTTCATTTTTCAAAGGAAAACTCGAATCGATACTTCACAAGATGGGCGGGGTTTCCACTAAAGATCCACAAAGAGACAAAATACTTGCAAATGCTCTTTTAACCGGGAAAATGAACGTAATAATATTCCCCGAAGGTCAGATGATTAAGGATAAAAAACTGATAGAAAAAGGTAAATTCCTCGTCTACAATACAGGGCTAAGAAGACCCCCTCATACCGGTGCAGCAAAAATCGCAATACAGGTAGAAATTTATAGAGAGATTATTAAAAAACTCTACGAGAAAAAAAGACTCGAAGATATAGAAATGATTAAGGATATATACGATTTTAAAGAAGAGGACATGAGTAGTATCCTCACCGGATCGACCTACATAGTACCTGTTAATATTACCTATTATCCCATAAGAGCGAGAAATAATCTGATAAAAAGGATGGTTGAGAAATTTACGGGTGAGACTTCAGGGCGGGTTGCAGAAGAACTTGAAATTGAAGGAACAATGCTCACCAAAGGTGTGGACATAGATATAAACTTCGGTAAAGCTTTAAAGATGTCTGAATATGTCAACGAAACCTCAATAATAAAAAAAATTTTTTCCTGCCGTCAGGAGACCTGCTTCGGAGAAATTGGTGATAGTGACTATATAAATAAACTGAGCATAAAAGTTATGCAGGACTATATGGATTCAATTTACAGCATGACCACAGTAAATCATGATCATATATTTGCATATATCCTTGCCAACTATCCCAAAAACTCCATAAGTGATTATGACTTTAAAAACAGAGCCTCCCTGGCGATGGAACGAATTAAAAAAATTAAAAAATATTCATTTCACTCCACTTTGTTAAAGAAGAATGACAATATCGGCTCTGATGTTTTTCATGAAAAATATGATAGTTTCATGGAAGAAGCTGTAAAAAATAATCTTGTTGAGATCAAAGGTGATAAAATAATAAAGAATATGGGTAAGTTTGCCCTGCTGTACAACTTTCACATTGTCCGTAAAGATAACTTTATTGAAGTATTAAAAAATGAAATTGAACCTTTAAGTGAACTTACAACAATGCTTCTACGGATAATGCTCATGACCCCGTGGCTAGTAAAAATAAAAATCCGTGAAACTTTTCTGAAGCTCGATCAAAAAATATTTTTAGAAGATTATAACCAGTTCTACCGGGAAGGAATTTCAAAATCGGAGTCGGTTGGCGAACCATTTTTTCTGCATAACATATTCAACACAAAGGGTGTAATCCTTGTTCATGGATACATGGCCGCACCAAAAGAAGTACGGCTTCTTGCGGATAAACTTTACAAAGCCGGTTATTCCGTATATGGAGTCCGACTTCGTGGTCACGGTACAACGCCGGAAGATCTCTCCGGACGGAGATGGCAGGACTGGAACGAATCCGTTAACAGAGGGTATGTTGTAATGAAAAACAGCATCAATGACTTTGCAGTTGCCGGATTTTCCACCGGAGCCGGACTTGCACTTCTTCAGGCCGCTCAGAAAGGCCCGAAACTGAAAGCTCTTGTTTCTATCAGCGCGCCACTCCGGCTTCAGGATATAAGAGCATCACTTACAGGAGCAGTAAGTTTTTTCAACACCATACTTAAAAAGTTTAAAATTGAAAAAGGGAAGATGGAGTTTGTACCCAATTCTCCTGAAAATCCAGATATCAACTATTCAAGAAATCCGATTAACGGAACCTACGAACTTGGGAAACTGATGAAACATGTAGAGAAAAATCTTCCCCTGGTAAATATACCCGCGCTTATTATTCAGGCTACCGGTGACCCTGTAGTTAATCCTCAAAGTGCCGATGAAATTTATTCAAAAATAAGTTCACTAGACAAAGAGCTTATTAAAATCAAATCTGACAGGCATGGCATTGTTAGAGGAAAAGAATTAAAAGAGGTTGCTGATGAAATGATTGCTTTTCTTGATAGAGTATTCAGCAAATAAAATACACCCGGTATTTATAAATGCAACAGCAATAAAAATACCGGGTTAGTTCTACTGCTGAAGTGCTCCCGGATTTTTCGGAACTTCAATAGAGATACCAAGCTTATTAATCCCCGCAGCTTTTGATGTATCAAGAACTTTTACAAGAGTATCAACCGAAGCCTCTTTATCCGATTTAATTACCAGTCCGTCAGCCATGGTTCTTTCAATATTTTTTGTTAAATATGAAGTAAGATCCTTCAATTCAATCTTCTCTGAGTTAAAATATACAATATTTTCTTTTGTTATGCTGACAATGACCGGTCCCTTAAACTGATCCATATCAGTTGTCCCTTTGGGTAGATTTACCTTTATATCAGATTGTTTATGCTGATTAAAAGTATAAAGAAGACTGAAACTGATAAAAAAGAATATAAACAGATTCATAATAATATCTGTCAAAGCCGCAGATTCCAGTGAAACAATAAGTTTTGTTGAAGGGGTTATTTTCATCTGCTAAACCTTCCGTGTATCCTGTATCAGATCCAGAAGTTCCTCTCCCTGATGATTCAATTCACGAGCGAGCTTATTAATTCTGCCAACCATTATATGATATATAATGTAATATGGAATCGCAACCATAAGTCCCCCGGCAGTAGTAATCATCGCCTGATAGATTCCTCCCGCAAGAAAATCCACAGTAACTGAAGCTGCAAATTTTTCCCATGCCATGAAGGAATTAATAAGACCGATAATTGTTCCCAAAAATCCGAGCATAGGCTCCACACCTATTATAATAACCAGTAGAAGCATATACTTCTCAGCTTCGGCAATCTCCACTGTTCCGGATCTCTCCATGCTGCGTTCAATACCTGTTCGATCTTTTTGAATATTTTCAAGTCCGTTACGGAAGACTTTACCGAGAGGATGCTTAACCCCGGCACATTCATCAATAGCTTGAGCAATATTATTGGTCCTTACCAGGGAATGTATCCTATCAATAAATGAATCAACATCCATCTTTATTGATACAAAATAATTGATTCTATTGATTACTATCGCAAGAGCTATTATCGATCCCAGAATAATCGGGATCATAATAAATCCCCCTTTAAAAATTAAAGTTGTGCTGATCATATATTTATTCCTTAACATATATTTTAATGTGTAATAAACAACAATTATTACTGCTTACTATAGCATTTAACGAATGAGATAGTACACAGTCAATCATTTCGAAGAAGCTATAGCGACTGAGAAATCTTATTCTTGCATTAAATTTAAGATTTCTCACATACGTTCGAAATGACAACGGAAACTTCTTCTGTCATTTCGAACCTCCTTCAGTTCTTCAGGTGAGAAATCTCATTTTTTATATAACTCAATATACGATGACAAGGTCTAATTCAATCATTATCTGTTACAATCATATAACTGCTTCTAACAATAAAAAATCAAGAAAATAAAGACCTGATTATTAAAATATAACAGCTTAGTAATTAGTGGTAAAATTACTCTCCGCCGCGTCGAAGGCGCGGCGGAGATAAAATTGCACCTGTTTATGAGCTGTTACTTAAGATTTTATCACTGTTTAATTTATTTAATTGAATAAAATCTTCGAAGTTTTAACCTTTGACTACATTAGAGGTTTAAAACTCCAAAGGTATTTATGGTTAAACAGACAAAAGATCTAGCGGAAAAAGATATCGGCGCTCTTCTTCTAAGTTATTTTATCCCTGCATTTATCGCCGTTATTACAAGCGCTCTCTATAACATAGTAGGACGGATATTTATTGGCCAAGGCGTAGGTCACGCGGCTCTTTCAGGACTTACCGTAGTTTTCCCCATAATGATAATAATTATGGGATTCGGTATGCTCTTCGGTATCGGATCGGGAATAATGACGTCAATAGCTCTTGGTAAAAGAGATAAAGATCGGGCTGAAAAAATACTGGGCAATGCCTTAACCTTGATGATTTCGGTATCTATACTACTCACTATTGCAGGATTTATTATTAAAGTTCCGCTGCTGAAATCAT
>JBBRFT010000223.1:0-6297 GCA_038241375.1 Spirochaetota bacterium | reverse complement strand
CCTTTATACTTCTGAAACCTTCACCTGTTGAAGAAACAGGATATCGATCAGGGAGTGTAAACATATATCTTCCGTAAGGGAGCTGTATAAGTACACTCTCGTCAACATCAACAAATCTGTAACCCGACCTGAAGACACCGGGTGTATCGGGGTAATCATAGACATTACCATCTTTTCCGGAAAAAAGCATAATGCATTTTTCTTTTTCATCATGCTTCATTTTTTAAACCTCTACATATTTTATATTCCATATGTTTAATCATTTTTGATATATGTTTCTGTTCTTTTTTCAATCGTCTGTATTCCGGATTATGCCGAACACCGGATATAGAGACGTTCTCATCCATTAGTTTTTTTTTCAGTTCAAATCGTGCAGTTCTCACATCATACCAGCGAGTCCGGAGCGAATCCCGCTGTGTTATCATACGTGCCGGCATTATTTAACACCTCCGCAGAATCTGATTTTATCTTTAAGCGCCATAGTATTCCCTGCGATTTTACCATTTTTAAACAATGCCGATATGACTGAAAATGATGTAACTCCGGCATCAAGAAGAAGTTCAACATTAGTAGAATCAACTCCTCCGATTGCTGCAACAGGCTGGACTGTGCTGCGGCATATTTCCCGTACAACTTCAATCCCCACTCCGTCAAGAAGTGTACCGTCCTTTGAAGATGTTGCAAAAACAGGCCCAACCGCAATATAATCCGCATCAGCCGCCGCGGCCGCTTCGGTAATACTGCTTACTGATATACCGGTTATAACTCTCCCGTCGGTCAGTGAAGCGGCCATTGCAAGAGGGAGATCATCCTGCCCCAAATGTAATCCATGTGCATCGGAAAGAATCGCAATATCAGCTCTGTCATTTACAATGAAAATTGTATTATTATCACGGCAAATGCGTGAAATTTTATACGACATGGATAGATAATCTCTATCAGGAAGCCCCTTCATTCTCAGCTGAATTATGTCCGCACCGGAACCCGCAAGAATCCTGGCAGTCTCTTCCATTTCCTCATATGGAACAAATGCAGAATCGATAATCGCGTATAGAGAATGGTTAAACCTCTCCATGATCTGACTCTTTTCCAGAATAAGCCATCCCCTCTTTTCAAGATCATAAAGTGAAAATCTTATTTCCTGAAAACCTACCGCAATCCCGGGGTAAACATTTTTTGAAAACTCCTCAATTACTCTCGCTGCCTCTATCGCACGACGGATATTCGACCTGAAAATATCATCAATACCGGCACGTTTCATCTCAGAATCTGTATTAATAAACTTCTGTTCATCGTTCTGCACATCTCTTGCTCCAAGAAGAACTCCTGAAGGTATATGTTTAATAAGTTCTGTTATTTTATGACGAAGGATTTTAAACTCTGCGGAGATCCTATTTTTCACGCCGAACCTGAAGACATCTTCACAGACTCTGATCCCCTCAATTCCTCTGTTTATATTCGCGTCCATGGCCGAATAAATTTCACGATTCATTTCTATCCCTTTGTTGTAAATTCATGAATTTAAAAGCAAATCCCTATAGCATTTTACGAAATGTTTAAAAAATGTCATTTCGAACCCCATCCAATTTTTCGGGTGAGAAATCTTGCTGGATCCTGATAAATTAACTATACAATAAAGATTTCTCAGTCGCTATCGCTTCTTCGAAATGACAGATTATCTGCTATTTCATTTGTAAAATGCTATAGCTGATGTATTTAAAAAAATTTACACCTGAGAAATCAGCCCCAGTGATATATTACAAGGGACGGAAGTATTATAGCCGCTGTCTCCGCTCTCAAATGAGTCGTCCCGAAATTTACAGTGATCCAACCTTTTTCTGAAGCTGAATTAAGTTCAGCCTCAGTAAATCCCCCTTCCGGCCCCACTAGAAGACTTACAGAATCTGGACGATCACATGAAGAGAGATAATCTCTCAATTCGGTAACAGCTCCGGGATGAGCTATAAGTTTCATAACCGAGTCATCTTTTTTTAATACATCCGGGAATGTTAACGGAAGTTCCAGTAGCGGCATGTTACTACGGAAACACTGTTTTGCAGCGCCTGAGATAATCTTACTCCACCGTTCATGTTTATTATCAATTTTTTTCCCGGGATCGGGAACAGTTCTTGATGAAGTCACAGGCACTATGCGTTTAACACCGACTTCAACAGCTTTCTGAAGAACAAATTCAAAATTACCGCTTTTAAGAAGTGCCATATAAAGCGAAATGCTGACGATTTCATCCAGAGCAGCTGTTTCTTCAAGTATTGTTAAACTTACCCCGGACCGGCCGACTTCTGAAACTCGCGCGGTAAATCCTTTACCGGTATCAGATCTCAACCTGAGCACATCTCCGGCTTTAACCCGCCTTACATTAATGAGATGATGACAGTCATCGCCGCGAATAATAGTTTCACTGCCGTCAATATCGCTCTCTTTTATAAAAAACTGCGGCACACTATTCTCCCAGCTTTTCAGACCTGAAGATCTCACCCTGAAACCTGACACTCTCTTCAAATTTCAGAAAACTTAAAATAGTAACAGTACCGTCTTTAATATTCAGCATATCATATCTTAGTGGAATAATCCGTCCGTTCTTCTCCATTGTTTTAGAAAGGGAAAGGAATTTAAAAATAACTTTATCTCTGTCGTGATAATCGATACGGAGCGGAACATACTGATCAACGGTAGCATACATAGTAATCGTGCCGTACTCGCCTCCGCCGTAAATCGGGTCCAGCGCCAATTTGTAGCACTCAACGCCTTTGATCAATGTTTTACCCGTAATCCTGGCGATATAATTACTCTGAAAATCGGAGTTTGAAAGATCGATGAACGAAAAGTTTGTAGACATTACACTGTCATATTTATCAATTCCCATTTTATGAGAAAGTTTAATCGAATGGATATTATAAACCCATATGTCTTCACCGCCCAGATTGTAAAGGATTTTAAGGCTCTCACCGCGCGTGCTGCTTCTGAAAAAAAACAGAAAATCGTTCCGGGCAATATTACCTTTAAAATCTATATCAAAAGATTTACCATCGGGAGAAATATGCTTCATCCGTCCCTGAAGCTCCCCTTCAGGATACTGCAGTACTCTATCAACACGCGCGAGGATACTCTGAGCTGTTATCTCAACAATATCAATCTTCTGGGTAAATGCCGTATCACCTAGAAGCCCCACAAAAACAACAATTATTAAAATTTTACTTTTCATCTTTACGTTCTGTTATATTTTTCTTCTTGTGAAAAGACCGGTAAAATATGGCAAAGTTATATTTCTGCCGTTGAGCTTGTAGATCTCGCTCAATACTTTGCTGTTGCTGCTCAAATAATTTTCAGCACCTTCAGAATCTATCTCCCCGTAGTAACCGGAAAAATGATTTTTTATCTCATCAATATTATAATCAAAATGCTCTATCCGCCCCTTGACAAAAGTGAAGTCTTTCAGGTTCATAAATGTTTTAAGATCATCTTTCAGATAATAATCATTATGAAGAGGTGAGAGTATGCGCATAAAATCATCATATACACCTTCGATATCATCATCATCAAGAACTATACCCGCAAAGAAAAAATGAGCATCAAACTGAAGAGCTCTTTTGAATTCGTCAATCACCGGAGCGGTCTCCTGAAAGTCAAGATTATCAATTGAAATTATCAGGTCGGCCCCGTAATAATCTACAGGAAAATTACTGAAATTTCCATTGATAAAACCGATATCTTTAACTCTCGGATTATCACTATTAATCGTGATAAACTCTTCAATTATTTTCAGAGAGGGTTCAACTACCGCCAGAGTTATGCCCTTTCTATTATTAATCAGATCCAGAACAATCTTACCCGAGCCAAGACCAGCTTTTACAACTACCTTTGGTTTGTAAGTATCAATAACATCGTTGATCTTCTCCATAACCATTTCGTTTCTGAAAAGAGGTTCTATAAAAAAAGTCTTTTCAAATTCATATATACTCCACTTCTGCAGCTGTTTTAATCTATCCATAAACCCGACCTTATATTCATATATTTTATTACGATTCCATCGCAAACAGTTTAAACTGTATTACTTAACATTAATCAATAAGCCGTCTATTTTCACTATAATAATAATATCTTCAATTAAAATATTAAAGAATCAGAAAAAAGAGCTGAATCGAGGCTTATCCATGCTTAATTTTATCAGATTTTATTCATGCCAAAAAAAATCAATGATTTAATCAGGTACCTGCTAATAATCTCATTGCCCCCGGCCCCTCTATTTTTTATTAAAGAGAGGAACGCAGCATTAGCCGGGGGTGAGCTTATAAAGTTTAAATTAAAATCTAGACGGTCATATTACTAAACGGCATATTATATCGTTTACAAAAAAATGTACCTGTAGAATTATTATTGACACTCATAGATTAAGTTTTTTAATACGCATATACTGCCCGTAACTTGTAAAACTCAATTCTTATAAACTTACCGGACAGTTAAACTTCAAATAAATAAACCAGGTAAACACAAAATAATGAATATTTTTGCGCAGGCTAAAAAAGGAATAATTACAGATGAAGTCCGGACAATATCACAGATTGAATCGATTCCGGCCGATGAGTTATTAAAAGATTTTGCCGCCGGTAAAATCTCTATAATAAAAAACAGCTTAAGAAACATCACTCCGGTAGCAGTCGGTAAAGGACTGAAAACCAAGGTAAATGCTAATATAGGTACTTCTCCCGATCTTTTCGACATGGATACAGAGCTGGCAAAACTCGATGCTGCGGTAAAAGCCGGAGCTGACGCTGTTATGGATCTAAGCACAGGAGGAGATCTATCGCAATTCAGAAAAAAAATTCTGGAAAAATCCCCCATCCCGCTGGGGACTGTGCCGATTTACGAAACAGCAGTGCGAATGGTAGCGCAGAAGAAAGCTATGACTGCGATGACTATCGATGATTTTATGGATGTAATAAGGACACAGGCTGAAGAGGGTGTGGACTTTATGACAATTCATTCAGGAGTAACTCTTGCATCTGTCCAATCTCTTCATACACAGAAACGGATTACCGGTATAACTAGCCGCGGCGGCGCCATACTTGCCGAGTGGATGAAATTCAACAAAAAGGAAAATCCCCTTTTCGAACACTACGATGACATTCTGGATATACTCGCACAGTATAACGTAATAATAAGTCTCGGCGACGGTCTCAGACCAGGCTCAATCCATGACGCTAACGACAGAGGGCAGCTTCACGAAATGATTATACTTGGAGATCTGGCAAGA
This sequence comes from Spirochaetota bacterium, assembly GCA_038241375.1. Lineage (GTDB taxonomy): Bacteria > Spirochaetota > UBA4802 > UBA4802 > UBA5550 > WRGT01. The sequence continues at coordinate 1,025 of JBBRFT010000223.1, read as the reverse complement.
AGAGCGCGCGAGAAAAACGTACAGGTTATAATCGAAGGCCCCGGGCATATGCCTCTCGATATGGTTGCTGACAATATACGTCTTGAAAAAAGACTCTGCGACGACGCGCCATATTACGTACTTGGTCCGCTGGTGACAGACATCGCCCCCGGTTACGATCATATAACAGGAGCTATTGGAGGAGCTATTGCCGCTTCCGCAGGAGCTGACTTTTTATGTTATGTTACTCCGGCAGAGCATCTCAGACTCCCCGATGTAAATGATGTTAAAGAGGGTGTGATTGCTTCAAAAATAGCCGCTCACGCGGGAGATATTGTTAAATACGGAGCAAGAGCATCAATTCGTGATAACGAAATGTCTCAGGCAAGAAAAAACAGAGACTGGCCTGCAATGTACGATCTTGCACTTGATCGAGAAAAAGCTGAGAAATATAGAGAAGGTGCACCCTCATTAGAAAAGGATCAGTGCACAATGTGCGGAGAATTCTGCTCAATGAAAAGAGACTATTAACAGGAGTAATTAAATGTCAGAAGATTCCCATTATCATAATTCTTATAAAGAAGAGAGAGATATAATTCTTGAATACAATCAGATATCTCTTGAAGATGCATCAATTGTAAACATTCTCAATGTCGGTATTGACAATCTTACCAGACAGCAGGCTGTTTACAGAGTTATTAAAATGATAGAAGACAAGGGAGTACACCATGTAATAAACCTTAATCCGTATAAATTGTCACGGATTAAATCCAATAATGACCTTAGACTTATTTCTGACAAAGCAGACATGCATCTTGCATCGGGAGCAGGTCTTCAATGGGCTGCGAAAATGCTTAAAAACCCGATAAAAGAACGAGTTGCAATACTGAGTTTCCTCATGGAGATTGTCCGTATTGCAGAAATCAAGGAATACAGCATGTTCCTTGTCGGAGGAAAACCTGAAACGGCTGAAAGAGCTTATTTCAATATTAAAAAATCATTTCCCAACATACGGATAGTAGGACGCCATGGCGGATTTTTTAATG
>JBBRFT010000222.1:0-6381 GCA_038241375.1 Spirochaetota bacterium | reverse complement strand
TATCAACACTCGAAAAAGTCGCCGATGTTCTTGGTAAAAAATTAGTAGTTAGTTTTAAGTGAATAGGTCTGTCTAACCTTTATCAGTGTAATTACCGATATTTGCTTATATTGAAATTATATGGCTGTTGGGTAGATTCAGCGTTACATGGGATATGTTCAGGAGGAATTGGCGGATGTTAATCAGATTGTAAAAAGGTTGATTCTCTGCGAAAGAAAGGTCTTTATAAATATTATGGTTCAATCTCAAAGCTCTCTGCTGATGTTAAGAAAGTTCAGTCGAAGATCAGTTCACTTGAGATGAAAGAAAGTTTGGGAAAGAAGCTAAAAAACTTCCTGCTGTTAAAGGGGAAAAATAATCAGTCAAAAAACTTCTTGCATTCCCCAAATCTCTTTTTAAAGTAACAAAGTAGAGACACAACACCACAGGAGCAACCAATGCCCACACTGCAATTTAAAGGCAAAAAATTTAATTTAAACAGGTTGTATTGAATACTTTTTGTCAAGAATGAAACTGATTCGTTCTACCGAAAAAATTCAATCTGTCTCTTAACTAATCAGTGTGTGGTCTAAAACCTTTTTCATTTTAACGGACTTTCCTATGTAAAAAAAAACACCGGTAGAAATAAATCTACCGGTTATTATTCTTTAGTTATAAGTTGCTGTAAAAGCTAAACCAATAAAACCATGAAGCAATTGATCGCTTCCACGTTTAACCTGTGCCCCGCTGGCAAGCAGGGCAACGCCAACTCCCCAGTTATCAGAAATCCACCACTCTTTACCGAGAGATAGTGCTAATGAATATCCTGTTTTTGAGGAAGAATCTGGAGTATTATCATCATAAGAAAAAAGTGCCTGTGTTGCAGCCAAGTCAGCTGAGAAATATACATTGTTCTCTGGCATAAAGTAGTAGCACATTCCTAATCCGAATTCAGTGTATGTGACATAAGCAATGGTTGAATCTACAGTCTGTGAACCATATTTTACATCAGGATTTTCCTGATCGAATAAATTAAGGACTCCATAAATTATAAAGTTATCCGCAGGTGCTCCGCCAATTTTAAATTTTCCAACATATGACAAACCTGTGTATGTTACATCATCTTCGCCGGAATTTTTTTCTCTTGTCTGATCTTCACCCGCACCAAGCTGCATATTAAAATAAAAACCGTCATGTGTTTCAGCCGCTGCAAAAAGAGATGATGGTGCAGCTGCTGCAAATATTAAAACAAATAACGCTGTAAGTATAAAATTTTTCTTCATATAGTCCCTCATGGTTTGATTTTAAATAATTGTATATTATGTTTAAAATCAGTCAATTAACAAATTTAATTTAAACAGAGTCGCATTGAATACATTTAGGATATCTTGATCATGTCCTAAATGTTTGTTTAGAACCAGTGTATTAAAACCTGTTTCATTTTAACGGTCTTTCCTATGTAAATAAATAAATATTCATATGTCCCGTTCCGCCTTTGTCACGCCCCTTGCGGTAAAGAGCAAGAGCCGTGCCAACCGGCAATGCCGGACCGGCTCCACCCTTATTCTTCATCTGTTTACTTACAGTATATAAAACCCACCATCCACCGCGTCCCCGCCACCCGAAATTAATTTAAATTTTAACCTCCAGGGCGGCACATATTCCGGCTGTTTACTCACACGCCTAAGTTAATCAAAAATAAAAACGCCAACCATCGGCTAGTATCGCTTTTCGTAAATCATTAGCCCGCATTTTCGGAAGGGGGCAAAGCAAATGAAAAATCCGTTAATCATCGTATATTAGACTCGTATATTAGATCTGTTTCGGACGTAAAATTCATTTATTCTCGGATTTTATAGCCAGGCATTTCCTGATTTATTAACGCAGCAATAACCTCATTCTCTAATCCTTCAAATCCCCTAATCCTTTAATCCTAATCATTTTTTTATTCCCAATTTTTTTTTTGCTAAACTATCAAGGTAAAGAGCACGATACTTTGATTAAGGGTAAGTTCGTCCATTTTAATCAGTCCGGGGTAAAAAAAGTGAGGGTAAGACCGCAATCTTATTTATTCCCCGCTGTTCTTTTAATATGTCTGTTTTTCTGTAAGTCTGTTTATTCAGAGAAGAAAAACAATACTCAAAGAGAAGGAGCAGATAGGGATCTGAAATTTTATAACTCAGATTATAAAAAGAGAGCAGCGGGGAGCAATGGAGACATAATATCCTACAATAAAAAGAATTATAACGCTTTTAATGATGAAGATTATGATGTAAGACAAAAACAGATTAATTCTTCTTTAGAGAAAGATTCAGATGCAAACACAGCGAACCGTAAAAAAAATGATACCCTCCACGCTTCTTCCTCGGGATTTGTTTATTATATAGTAAAAAATGGCGATACACTCTTTGGAATTGCAAAAAGATCTAAAGTATCTGTGAATCAGATTCAAGCGGTCAATGGAATGAAAGGAAATTCAAAGATTTATAAAGGCATGAAACTCAAAATACCCTCCGGGACTGTTAAGGTAAAGGCTGATGTTCCGGCTGTAAAAAGTGTATGTTCAGTTAAACCTCGTTTTTTATGGCCTTTAAAAAAAGTTAAAGGGTACACCAGAGACGGTGGGGATGGAGTAAAACCTATCGGGATAGTTATCAAAGGTATTCCCGGGGGTGAAGTAGTCGCTTCTGAAGATGGTGTCGTAAAAAAAGTCGGCTATATGCGCGGTTATGGAAATTACATTGTAGTTAAACATGATAGCAGGTATATTACAGTTTATTCAAATTTATTAGGTATAGATGTAAAGGCAGGAGATCCCGTGGTAAAGGGGTGCAGAATAGGAAGTATTTCTGATGATATGACTCTTCACTTCCAGATTGATAGAGAGGGGAAGCCGGAGAATCCAATAAAACATCTTCCGGGGCGCGGCTAAGGTTTCCGTAATCCACTATTTCAGGCGCATGTGAAACATACGTATCTTTAAAAATAGTTCGCTGCCAGTATTGACAAAAAAATATCTATTTTATTTTGCTTGACTGGAAGCTTCAGGTATTCTATTTTTTAGAATGATAAATACATTGATAATGTGATTTTAGTGTGGCATTTTTTTTAAGCATCGGCTTTAGAAAATGTTCTGGTGTATATAGATTTCAGGCTGTGTTAATATCAGCTCATAATAATTTTTAAAGGATTTTAGTATGAAAAAGTGGGTAATTTCAGGAATGGCAATATTGAATCCTGATAAAACTACTGAAAAAGTTAACATATTAATTGAAAACGGAAGAATTTCTACGGTTTCAAATAAGGACGTGGGGAGTCATATATCCTGTAATGCAGGCGGAGTTATTTCGGCCGGTTTAATAAATGCTCATGATCACCTCCTGGGGACTTATTACCCGAAAGTGGGAAATGGTCCTTATGAAAACTGGCTCCCATGGGATAATGATTTAAAAAGTGCCCCGGTATATCAGGAGAGACAGCAGATTGAGAATAGAGATCTTTATCTTCTCGGGGCATACAGAAATCTTATTTCAGGGGTAACCACTGTCTCGGATCATATACCGCATTTTGTTGCACAGCCTTATTATGATATACTCCCTGTAAAAGCTATAAGAGAGTATGCCCTGGCTCATTCAATAACCTCTTTTGCTCTTGCCTGGGGGGACGGGATTGAAGCAGAGTATAAGAAGGCCGTTAAAGATGATATCCCGTTTATTACACATATAGCGGAGGGTTTTGATCATGAAACAATAAGAGATATTTCTACTCTCGACAGGCAGGAAGGACTTGGCGATCATTCAGTCCTTATTCATGGAATAGCTTTTTCAGAAAGTGATATGGATCTTATTAAAAAGAGAAATGCGTCGGTCGTATGGTGCGGTGATTCCAACATGTTTATGTTTAATAAGACAACTAATATAAAAATGCTTCTTGATAAGAAGGTAAATGTCTGTATTGGAACAGATTCACCTATGTCAGGTGGTGAAAATCTTTTATATGAAATGCAGTTTGACAGAAAGTTATATAAAAAGCTTTATGCTGAAGAGTTAAGTGACGAAATTATTTATAAAATGGTAACTGTAAATCCTGCTAAAGCTTTCAGGCTTTATGATTCAGGAGATATCAGAGAGGGGAACATTGCCGATCTTGTTGTAGTAAAAGACAGGGGCGGTTCTTATATAAATTCAGTGGTGTCCGCCGGGTTGAAGGATATCATGCTTGTAGTTATTAATGGTATGCCTACTTATGGAGATGCCGAGTTTGCCTCTTTATTTGATTCTTTGAGTGTAAATTATCAGAATATAGTGGTGGCCGGAAAAGAGAAAATTATTATTGGTGACCTCAAGGGGCTTCTTCGCAGAATAAGCAGAGTAGTAGGTTTTAAGAAGGAATATCCATTTATGCCGGTTGATTTTTAATTCACACAAGGAGTAACAATGGCTAGCGGATTTCAGGGCGGAATAATTACACGAGGCTATAAGTCAGGTTCAATAATCTATTTTGAAAATGACAAAAGTGAGTATATATATATATTAAAGTCGGGTCGTGTTCTTCTGACTTATACAAAGATCGACACCGGGGAAGAGGTCAAGGAAGAGGTCCGTCAGGGGGAGTTTTTCGGGGTTAAATCCGCTCTTGGCAAATATCCGCGCGAGGAGACTGCTCAGACAATTGGTGAGACTACAGTTCTTGTTTTAAACATGGGCGATTTTGAAAGAATGATTCTCCGGAATGTAAATGTCGTAAGAAAGATGCTCCGCGTTTTCAGCAATCAGCTGAGAAGGCTTGGTAAAACAGTTCGCACTGTTCTTGGTGAAACCGATAATGTAAATCCCGATGTTGAGCTTTTCAGAATAGGTGAGCATTACTTCAAAGCCGGGGATTTTAATAAGGCAACATATGCTTTTAAAAAATATATGGAATATTATCCTAATACAGATTATTCAAAACTTGCAATGGATAGGATAAAGACTATCAGCTCAGGCGGAGGCTATATTTCGCCTGCATCAGTTAAGTCTCCCAAAGAGGATGATCTTACCGATTTTTCAATGGATAACGATTCTGATGATGTATTTAGTTTTGATGATAAGCCGGCTCTTAAAAAAGAGGCGAAGCCGGATTTCAGTTTTGATTCCGAGCCGGACAATCCTTCATTAGCTTCTGAGTTATCAAGCGAAATGGATGATTTTTTATCTGATGATAATACCCTGGATGATTTTGGCGATTTTGATTTTGACGCAGGTTCATCGGCTAAATCTGAACCGACTTTGAAAGAGAGATTTGACCGTGGTCATTCAAGTTTTAAAATGGACAATTATAAGGATGCTCTGGCAGTGTTCTCTGAAATAATAAATGAGGGTGTCCCCGGGAAGTCTCTGGATTTAAAAACGTATATTGATGCTTATTTTTTCGCGGGTGTCTCTTTTTTTAAGCTCAAGAATTATAAAGAGGCTATGAATCACTTTGGTGAGATCATCAAGAAATATTCTGATTCGGAAAGGATGAAGGAGTCACTTCTTTATGTTGGAGATATTTTTGCAGCAGCTTCTCAGAAGGACAAAGCAATTACATATTACAATAAAGTAGCCAATGCCTCTCCAAAGGATTCCTTGAATTCTAAGGCATTTGATAAAATTAGGGCTTTACAGAAGAGTTAGGTGGCATTTATGCTTGAGCTTGATGAAAAATTTTTTGGAAGATTCGGAGTTGAATATACTCCCAATCAGATTATATTTTGTGAGTTTGAACCGGGGTATGAATTTTATTTTATACAGAAGGGTAAGGTTAAAATCACAAAGATTATTAACGACAGGGAAAAGACTATTGATGTTCTCACTGCCGGAGATGTTTTCGGAGAGATGGCCATACTTGAAGAGGAGCCGAGATCTGCGTCTGCAATTGCTGTAGATAACGTCAGAGTTTTGAAATTTCATAGAGATAATTTTGATACTTTATTACAGGGGAATCCTCAACTTGCCTATAAACTTCTACTGATTTTTTCCAAGAGAATTTACGATGCGAAAAGAAGATTAATGATTCTCCTTCTTGAAGAACCGGCTGTAAAAGTTATGGATGTTCTTATTATGCTTGCTGAACAGAATCCTCAATATGATTTTGAAGGTGAAATTACTTTATATACAACTGCAGCGCAGGTTGCAAGCTGGGCCGGTATGGCAGAGGCGGATGCTCAAAAAGAATTGACACATTTAACCCGTGTGGACAAAATTGATCTTTTCGAGGATAGAATCGTTGTTAAGAATATCCGTGATTTTCAACGTGTTATAACTTCCAGAAGAAAAAATCTTTATTCGTAAAAAAAGCATTAATTTGCTCCCGTAGCTCAGGCGGATAGAGCAGTGGTTTCCTAAACCATGTGTCGGTGGTTCGAGTCCTCCCGGGAGC
>JBBRFT010000221.1:0-6482 GCA_038241375.1 Spirochaetota bacterium | reverse complement strand
GGTTAACTATCCTTAACCTGATGTAAGTCCATGCTAATTATTTTCATTTTAGCAGGGACGCATTTTGAAGTCTATAATAATTCCGGATAATTATAGTTATTGTAAAGATCAGCCGGATATTTTCGGGGCAGAGCGTAGTTTGGAAATTAGAATAATAGTTCTGCTTATAAATTTTTAATTGCATTTAGTTTCACCCGGCGTAATATGTCTGATTAGCAATTATAGTTTTTAAATGCATATTTTAACGGTTATATTTGGATGCCCGTCAAATACGGGGATAGTAATAAAATGTTCAGGTTATTTAATGGAAATCGCCCTCTGTTACAGAATATTACAAATCGTAGAGAGTTCATCGAACGAGGATATCTCACGCTCATTTAAATCTATGGCCATGAAGTATCATCCCGATAAAAATCCTCAGCGGCGGGAATGGGCTAACGAACAGATGACTGTTCTTAATACAGCTTATTCAACTCTCATGAGCTACAGATTCAGCCAGGGGAGCGCGGAAGCTGCTCAAGAGATCAAAAAATCTGAAACAGAACATCGGGCTAAACCGGCTCCGGATAGAGATGCGCATAGGAGAGCCGCGCAGAGTGAAGCAGCAAGAGAAGAGGAGAGAGAGTATTTAATAAGCAGATTTGTTAAAGCCCGTGAGGATGCAAAAGATGTTATGTACAGGTATTTTCAATATAATCTCTATAATTTCCACAGAAGAGAGGAGCGCGGGAATCGTAAAATATATAACGATATAATTGTTTCATTAAGGAAGTCCTATCATCTCATAAAAAAATATACAACCCAGACACAGGACCGTGAACTTCTTGAACATTTTAATATATTCGGCAAAATGATTTTTGACTTTTACAGAGCTTCGGAATGTCTCAATATTATAGATTCATACAACGATAGTTATGAGGTCGATGCATACAGGATGTACAAAAAAGGTGATGAGCATCTCCATAAGTGTGAGAAGGAACTTTTTTTTGACAGACATAACAGAGGATTTATCGATAAAAGAAAAACTGCTCCGGAACTTCTGGATTCTGAGCATATTTTCAGAAGAACTGCACAACTATATAAAAACTCATCGTGGGCTGTGGAGTCATCGATTAAACTTGAATATGTATTATCGCTTAAAGCATATATGATACTTTTCTTTTCGGGGGAATAAATTTTTTTATAAATGGGTAAAAGCATGATTCAGTACAGCAGTGATTCTCCGACATATACCGAGATAGATCTTGAGGCCTTCAGACATAATCTTGGTGAGATAAAAAGAATTATTAATCCGGGAACAGAGATAATGGCCGTGGTTAAGGCCGATGCTTACGGACATGGCGCCGAGATGATTGCCTGTGAAGCTGTTTCGAATGGCGTGTCATTTCTTGCAGTTGCCCGTTTGAATGAGGCAATACATCTGAGGGATTGCGGAATAGATGTACCTATTCTTTTGTTCGATGATTGTGTTTCGGCGAATACCGGAAGGTATTTAGAACTGGATATCAGGCCCACCGTGAGTACAATGGAAGAAGCCGAAAAGTTCTCGGATGAAGCATCGATTTGTCAGAAGAAAATTAAAATTCATATTAAAATTGATACAGGTATGGGACGTCTTGGTTTTCTTGCCGACGGACTTGTTTCAGAGCAGAAGTGTTCTACTCTTGCTGAGGAAATAAGAAAGATTTCCTGTTTACCATACGTTGAAATAGAGGGTGTATATTCACATTTTGCTAATGCGGATACAAAAGATAAAACTCATGCCCGTGGTCAGCTTCAACTCTTTATAAAGCTGAAAAATGAACTTGAAAAAATTCTTCCGGTTAAACCTCTTTTTCATATGGCTAACAGTGCAGGAATTATGGAGCTGCCGGAGTCGCACTTTGATCTGGTAAGGCCCGGCATTATTATGTACGGTTATTATCCATCAGATGATGTTGATAAGAGTAAAATTGAGTTAAAACCTGTAATGTCATTAAAATCAAAAATCATTCATATTAAAAAAGTCGGACCGGGATTTACAGTGAGCTATGGCAGTACATTCGTAACAGAAAGAGATACTGTAATTGCAACTGTTCCCGTAGGTTATGCCGATGGTTTAAGCAGATTACTCTCTTCAAAAGGGGAGATGCTTGTGCGGGGTAAAAAGGCCCCGATTCTGGGCCGGGTATGTATGGATCTTACAATGATTGATGTAACATTTATTGATGGAGTTATTCTAAACGATGAAGTTGTAATAATAGGGAACCAGGGCGAAGAGAGTATTACTGCAGATGAGATCGCTGCAAAAACCGGTACAATAAGTTATGAAGTTTTAACTTCTATCGCTCCAAGGGTTACAAGACGATTTGTTAATGTTTGAGTATAGAAAAGTATGCAGCCTCCTGTGCTCCTAGGCCTGAGTATTACCCAAATCTTTCAGTGCGGCCCCCTAAATCCCACGGAGGGGGACTCAAAATAATTTGTAGAAGGACAATAATGGTTTAAAAGATACAATGTGAATATTTTTTCAAAGTCCCCCATCGGGGGATTTAGGGGGCTGCGAGGTTGCTTATTACTTTCATATGTGATGAGCCGTCAGCTTCGGATTACAGAGCTTTAGAAAATAAAAAAATATAAGAGTTTAAAATATGATAGAGAGCAATACAACTAAAAAAGAAATTATATATCCTGCTGAAATTGTTTTCAAAGCGGTATTCAGAAATAAACCTTTTACCGTGGAAACCTTAAAAAGTATTGTTCATGAACATGCAATTAACGGAAACGTTATACATAAAGAGAGTTCGGGAGGAAAGTTTATCTCATATACCATTATTGCTACTTTTGACTCGGAAGATATATTATATGCGACATGCACAAAGATTAAGATGATAGAAGGATTTATGTCGATGTTTTAAAATCTTCATGAATTTTTTCAAACTCGATTTCAGTAAAAACTTCAATTCCAGATGTTATAAACAGTTCAGCTGTAATTCCGTTTCCCTCAATAAGTTTACCTGAAAAGGATCCGTCATAAATAAATCCGCAGCCGCACGAAGGGCTTTTAGATTTCAGAATCGCCTTTGTGATCCCGTTTCTTTCTGCAATCTTCAGAGATTTCATAGCCCCCAGAGAGAATGAATCAGTATAAAAATTTCCATTTTCATCAATAATGGATAGATATCCGTTTTTTTTCATCCGCATTTCACATCTGGCACGCGGAATAGGAAGCCCTCCAAGTACTTCAGGGCAGACTGGTATAGCGGTACCATTCTCAACCATGGATTTTATTCTGTCGCTTGTATTTGAATTGCCGTCATATCTGCATTTTTCACCTGCGAGACAGGCGCTGACGATGTATTTTAATGTTTTAGGATCATCCATTGTTTATGTATTATTTCTTCTGTGCCATGCCGGCGATTGCTCCGGTGCTCCATGCAAATTGCAGATTGAATCCGCCGCTGTCGCCGTCTATATCAAGCAGTTCGCCTGTAATATAAAGATTTTTTACTAGCCTGGATTCCATTGTGGATGGATCGATTTCGTCTACCGAAACTCCCCCTGCTGCTGCTACAGCTTCGTCAAAGCCCCTTGGTTTTCCTGGAGTGATACGGAAATTTTTAAGTGATGATAGAATTTTTTGTTTTTCCTGTTCAGATAAAGAACCACATCTCTTCTCATGATCTATCCCGGACATTGAGAGTATAACTTCGGGCATCTTCTCTTTTAGAGCCCCCAGAAGAGCGAAGGAGAGCTTTTTATTTTTGTCGATAAAAAGATTATCCAGAAGATTCTTTAAATTGGAATCATCCAATGATGGGAAAAAATCAAGCGATATATCAGGAACTTTTCCGTTGAGAATATGTTCATTCACACTTCTTGAAACTTTAAGTGCCCCGGGGCCGGATATACCGTATGCAGTAAAGAGAAGTTCGTCCATGGACGAGGCTGTACATTTTTCTTTATATAAAACTTTTACTTCGCAGTCCCATTTTATTCCCTGCAGAGTGTGCAGAGTTTTAACCGGAATATTTAACGGAAGTATAATCGGGAAGGGTTCGTAAATTTTATGCCCAAGAGCTGAGGCGAGTTCATATCCCGATGCTGAAGCACCTGCCGCGGGGAATGCACTGCTTCCGCAGGCAAGAATAACAGAATCGAAAATTTCCTCATCGTGCCCGGCGGTAATCAGATGGAATTTACCATCTTTCGGGATTATTTTCTCAATCTTTCTGTGAAGCTGAACATTGACATTACGTCTTGTGAGTTCATATTCAAACACTTTAGTGACGATAGAGGCCTGCAGTGATGCCGGGAAGAGTTTGCCGTCATTCTCTTCAATCAGCGGGATCCCCACAGAAGAAAAAAATGCTTCTGTTTCTGAAAGTCCGAATTGCGAGAATATGCTTTCTGTAAATCCGGGATTATGTCCGTGATATCTGCTTTTATCAATATTTTTATTTGTTATGTTGCATCTGCCGTTCCCTGTCACAAGAATTTTACGGCCGATTTTTTTCTGTTTTTCAAACAGTGTTACATTGCTGTTTGCGGAGGCAAAGTATGATGCCATGAGTCCCGATGCTCCCCCTCCGACTACTGCTGTTTTTTTCTTTGACATTTTATTATCGTTTTAAATTTATTTCTTTAATGCTCCCCAGTTATCCTGGGTTCCGATATATCTATAGTATCCTTTTATAGTTTTTTTGTCCGCTGTAAAAATTCCATAAAAGGCCTGTTCAAAATAAGCAGTTCCGCCGTATTTTATCAGATCTTCTTTAGTTTTAATAACACGCTTGAAATAGATTTTATCTTCACTTACTTTAAGATCAGTAAGCGGCTGAGGAACACCATTGCCCCAGTTAAAAAACTTTATAGTACCGTAAAACCTTTCATCTGCAATACCGATAAAAAGTTCCCCCTTGTAGCCGGACATGGTAAAGTTGAATTCTCCCGAGATGGAAGATATATCTTCAATTCCGCTCTCCCGGATACTGTTGCCCGGTAATATCTGATTTGTTACAGTATCAGCTGTATTACTAACAGGATTTACAACTGTTTCATTCTTTATTAAAGACTTTCCGCATCCTGAAAATATGAGAGTTATTAGCAGTATTAGTGATAATATGTTTGTTTTCATGTTTTACCCTATGGTTTTATATAAAATTTTTAAAGAGATATAATAAGTATTGTCAGATCATCAAGAAGATCTGTATCCGGATAGATTTCCCTGATTTTATTTCTTAAAATATTAAGAATTTTTTCCGGCGTTTCATTTATGTTTTTTAGCAAAATTTCTGAGAGAGTTGAAAATCCGATGTCAATATCAAGGTCTTCCCCTCCCAGCGATTCAACAAGACCATCAGTAAATAAAAAAAGAATGTCTCCTGTTTCGTAGATAATAGTTTTTTCGGAATAACCGGTTGGTGTAATTATTCCGAATGGTTTTCCCTTAGCCTGAAGTGTTTCTACTGTCATGGTTTTTCTTCTGATCAGCATCTGATCATTATGACCGGCGGAGCTGTATGTAATTAAATTTGAAATAGTATCTATCAGTGCATAGAATACGGTAACAAACATTCCGGATTCGGTTTCATTATATATTGCTGTGTTAGAACTCTGGAATAGGCCTGCAGGTCGGTAATTATTTTTTGTACCGAATTTGAGAATGTTTTTAACAGTACCGGTAAAGAGGGCGGCGGGTATTCCTTTACCTGATACATCTGCAATCATTATACCGCAGTTGTAATCATCTATTTCATAAAAATCAAAGAAGTCTCCACCAACATGTTTAGCGGGTTCATAGAGAAGTGAAACTGTTATACCGTTAAAACTTGACGGGATCTTTACGAGATTTTTTCGCTGAATATCCGCAGCGATATCCAGCTCCTGTTTCAATTTCTTCCGTTTATCCTCCTGACGTCTGTCGGCGAAGGTTTTATAAACACCGGTCATATGGCTGATTAATGCAGAGAGAACATTTAATTCAAAATCGTCAAAAAGTCTGCGGCTTTTTTTATCTGTAAGATTCAGTACTCCAGCTATTCTGTTGTTATAATAAATCGGTACCGATACAAAAGCATTAGATTTATATCCTGTGTTTTTTAGACAGTACTCAGGGAGATCTTTTTTAATATTACTCACATTAACCATCTTTCCGGTCTTGAAAACATGTGCAGCTATTGAATCATCAGACACCACTGCTCCGGTAGGGATGCTTGAACCGTAAACCGCTACAACTTCAAGTCTTTTCCTCTCCGGAATAAATAGAATAAGAGAGGATCTTTCTACGTGGAGTGACTCAGCAAGGGTAGTCATAATATTATTAAAAAAATCTTTTTCATTGTCAACAAGTGCAACTGATCGGGACAATTCATAAAGCGCGTTAAGTTACTCCACCCTTTTTCTCAGATCTTCATAGAGGAGCCTGTTTGTTATTGATGAAGCGGATATTGTGGCTAGAACTTCTATAAGTCTCATGTCGAGAGAGGAAAAATCCTCCCCCT
>JBBRFT010000220.1:0-6483 GCA_038241375.1 Spirochaetota bacterium | reverse complement strand
CTCCGGTATATGGGGAATGAACTCGGGGTAATTCTCTCCGGCCGGGATCGTAATGAATGCTTTAGTGAAGCGGAGAAAATTCTTGCCATGTTCAACTCGCTGGACATATCAGAGGCTGTTAAAACGGGAGATGTAAAACTTTCAATGAGTATCGGAGTTGCAGTATTTCCCGGGCATGCAGATATTTCCGATGAGCTGATACTTCTGGCACATGAATTACCTCTTGCCGGACGGGCGAAGGGTGGGAATGTGATTCTTTTTCCGGAGGATATTTAGTCTGATGCTGAATGAAAATATATTAAAAAATATATCTATATTTGAAGATACCTGCGACGAGGATCTGGATAAAATCGCAGCTGAAATGAAACATAAAAAGCTTAAGGCCGGCGAGCTGATATTCAGAGAAGGGGATCCTGGCGATGAGCTCTATGTCATTTTAAAAGGTGGAGTTTCAATTTTTATTATTGATAAAGAGGGTAAGGAGGTTGTTCTTTCAGAGATCATGGCTGGAAATTTTTTCGGCGAGATGTCTATAATTGAACAGGCACCAAGGTCTGCCAATTGCCGTGTAATCGAGGATAGTACTTTTCTTGTAATGCATACCGATGATTTTATGCGTATCACCAGGACTATGCCGGAGTGTGCTGTCAAAATTATGAACAAGATGCTTTCTATTACTGTAAAAAGGTTGATGAATGTCGGCGCCTTTGTCACCCAGATGGTTCAGTGGGGCACCGAATCGAGAAAGAGGGCAATTACAGATCCTGCAACGGGTCTGTTCAATCGGCGTTATCTTGAGGACTCATTCGAAGGTCTTGTAAATAGAGCCAGAACAGAAGGTAGCAGCCTGAGCTTTGTCATGTTTGATATGGACAGGTTTGGTTCTCTTAATACAAAATATGGTCAGGAATTCTGTGACGGACTGATTGTAACGTCTGCTCAGGTCTTCCGTGAAGTATTCAGCAAAGATGATATACTGGTTCGATACGGCGGCGATGAGTTTATATTTATATTCCCCGGAGCTGATGTTGTTTCGGCACAGCAGAAGTGTGACACGCTGTGTTCAGCTATCCGTGAGTTGAGGTTCCCGGAGCATTATGAGTTAAGACTCTCCTGCAGTATGGGATTTGCCACTATGCCGCATAACGCTTCAAATGCCGATGAGCTGAAAGATCGGTCCGATAAGGCTTTGTACATCGCCAAGGAAGAGGGGCGGGACAGAGCTGTCAGTTTTACCGTGCAATAGTTTCCATTGATTTTATAAGAAGATAGAGTGATCTGTTGTACGGCAGTTCTATTCCCTTTTTATCTGCATATTCTATTATCTTACCGTTTATATTTTCTATTTCTGTTTTTCTCCCGTTCTGCAGATCCTGAAGCATTGAGCATCTGTTTGATGAAGTCTTCTCACATACATCGCGCGTTGTTTTAAGCATCTCTTTATAGTTCAGATTTATACTGTTCGCTGCTGCGGAGTTTACGACTTCCATAACTATTCTTTCCTGGAGCTCCGAAGCATAGCTGTTAGTCAATATCTCTCCATTTGTAATTCCGAGAATTGAGGCTATAGGATTAATTCCTGCGTTAATAACAGCTTTATGCCACAGATAATAATCGGGATCTTCAACTGTGTATGAATTCATGCCAGCGCTATTTAGAAGATGGTGCACTTTTTGAACATGACTGTTTTCACTCCCGCCTATATTAATTACTCCTGTACCGCCGGAAATTACTTCTACTGGTGATGATTTTGCTGCACCGATAGTCGTTGATCCGTATACTATCCGATCTGATGGGATCAGTTTCCTTATCTCTTCAATATTCCCCAAGCCGTTCTGCAGTGATACGATTATTGAACTGCTGTTTAAATAATTTGAAACATTCTGTAGTGCTTCAGCAGTTGAGTAACTTTTTACGAAAAGAAAAATGATATCAGAATCAGCCAGGATCTCCGGTGATGAGCTGATTGAAAGTTTGAAGTTTCGTGCTGACTTACCATTTATCAGTGTGAGTCCATTGGTGCTGATTTTTTTAACAACATCTTCATTTTTTTCGTATATGACAAAGTCGATCAGTTGTTCGTGAAAATGATGTGCGAATAGCGATCCAAGCGCTCCGGCACCGATGATTCCAGCTTTCATAAAATCTCCTTTTTTTACCTTATATTACTCGGATGTTTCTTTAATATTTAGTAATTTTAGTTATGCGAAATTCTTAAAGCCCCCTGAATCCCCCGGAGGGGGACTTTGAAAATTTCAGCAAAACTTGCGGTATACCCGTGACTTAAAAAAGTTCACCTGAAAATCAATTCCTGAAGTCCCCTCCGGGGGATTTAGGGGGCTTTGCTAAGCAATTGAGTTATTAAAAAAGCCAAACTTGAGTTGTTAATTTAAACGAACTGGTTTAAAAATATTATACTCATTATTCGAACAGAAATTTAATTCAAAAGTGATAAGTTTTTAATATAATGCTTATTTCAGTCTTAGTCAAATGTTTTTAAATTCTTTTTACCTAGCCGTATAGATTAATAATTATAGAATTTTATAAAAATATAAAATAATGCTTTATTTTTTTTAACAGAATTCTATTGTGTAACTCAATATTATTGTTGAATATATTTAATGAGAGGAAATTATGAAAATTTTAATAGAAGATGCTGCAAAAGAGTTTATTGTTAAAGAGGGCGGGCACGTGAGAGTGCTGACTCAATCATGTTATTCCGGCGGCGGATGATGTCCCTCACGGCAGGTAACTAGCCGTATCCCTGCAGTTTGTATGGGAAAACCTGAAGGCGCACTTGAGAAATTATACAATGAACATAAAATCGATAATCTATCAGTATGGATAGATACTGGAATCAATTTAAATGCAGTGAAAGAGATAAAGATAGGACATCGGAAATTCTGGTTCTGGAATGAACTTACTCTGGATGGAATTTCAACACAGGTAAACGTAACTTAATCAGTACCGGGAAAAGTAATTACTCATAAACTGGTGGTAAAATTGATTTCCGCCGCGACAAAGACGCGGAGGAAACATAATTAAATGAGATTTTTGAGCAGTTACCGGTTAAACAGATGTCCTGTGTTAATCTGTCTTGACACGATTTCCGGTACTGTTATATATTAACAAACCTAATTTATATGTCGGGCAGGATTTTATGAGAGTTCGGGACTTTCTTGTTAGCAGCAGAATTCATCTTTTCAGACCCGATGAAACAATAGCCGATGCAGCTGCTGTTTTCAGCGATCTTAAAATTGATGCATCTCCGGTCGTTGATAGTGAAGGTGCGTTGATAGGATTGTTTACCAAGTCACATATTTTCAAAGCCATTAAAAACGGCAGAAGCATGGAAACCCCTCTCTCTGATCTTATGACCAGAAATGTAATCGCAGGACATCCCGATGATGATGTTGAAGACCGGTTTTATTTTAAGCATGGCTATCTCCCTGTAGTTGAAAATGGAAAAGCTGTTGGTATTGTTGCCATACCCGATTTTGTTAAGACATTTCATGACTGGTATAAAATGACTCAGAATGTCATGAACGCTATTATCAACTCGTCAAAGGATCTTATTGTAGCAATAGATACCAGTGAAAATATTACAGTTATAAACAAGTCCGCTGAAGAGGCTTTCGGTAAATCTTCGAATGAGCTTTCCGGTCTTAAAATCCGTGATTTTCTGCCATTTGTAGAGCTCTCTCCTGTTATGAAAAGCGGGGATATTCCTCCTATAACAAATGTTACCTTGAATAATATTTCATATATAAACAGAAGTTACCCTATCTGGTTTGAAGGTAAAATAATCGGTGCTGTTTCAATCTTTCAGGATATTTCAGATATTGAAAATATTGTTCTTGAGCTTGAATCAGTAAGAGATCTGAATAGTGATCTTCAGGCTATTATTGAATCATCTGCTGATGGTATTTTCGTTTGTGACGGTGATGCTAATGTTCTTCGTATAAACAAAGCATATCAGAATATAACAGGTCTCGATACATCAGGTTTTTACGGCCGGAATATGAGGGATCTTGTCGCTGACGGCACATATTCGCAGTCCACTACACTTCTTGTGCTTGAAAGGAAAGGTCCGATCAATCTTATACAAAAGACCAGTACGGGGAAGTCCCTTCTTGTTTCGGGGATGCCGGTATATGATGAGAATGGCAGAATCTCCCGTGTTGTTTCCAGTGTCCGTGATATTACAGAGTTATATGACCTTGAAAACAAGCTGCAGGATGCAGAGAAGATGACCGAGGAGTTCCGGAAAGAGCTTGAGTCTCTGAGAATCAGGAATGTGAAAAATATCGAAGGGATGATTGTAGGATCGGATGTTATGAATGATCTTGTCGATACTGCTATACGGCTTGCAAAGGTGGATTCTACCATAATGATAACCGGTGAGTCCGGAACAGGAAAGGAGTTAGTGGCGGGGATAATTCATAAGTACAGTTTAAGAGATGAGAAACCCTTTATTAAAGTCAACTGCGGCGCCATCCCTCCGGCTCTCCTTGAATCTGAACTTTTCGGGTACGAAGAGGGAGCTTTTACAGGAGCTAAAAAAGGGGGGAAACCGGGGTATTTTGAAATGGCTGATACGGGGACTCTCTTCCTCGATGAAATCGGAGAGATACCATATGATCTGCAGGCAAAGCTCCTTCGGGTGCTTCAGCAGAAAGAGCTTAACCGTGTAGGGGGGCAGAAATTTCTCCGCATTGATGTTAGAATAATTGCAGCAACCAACCGGGATCTTATGGATATGGTAAAAGAGAAGAAATTCCGGGAGGATCTGTATTACAGACTCAATGTAGTTCCGCTGTATATACCCCCGTTAAGAGAGAGGAGAGAGGATATACAGTTTCTCATCTCGTACTTTCTGAAAACATTTAATGCCGGTTTTAATATGAAGAAAAGGCTCTCTCCCGATCTTGTTGACAGGTTTGAAGAGTATTCCTGGCCGGGAAATATAAGGGAGCTCCGGAATCTTGTTGAAAGGCTTGTGGTTATGTGTCCCGATGATACCATTACGATTAAGGATCTCCCATCCAGCATTTGTGCGGAGTTAAACTGCCAGGAATCTGACCGGAGTATTGTTGTGAATTCCCTGATGCCGGTCAGAGATGCACTTGAAATGGTGGAAAAACAGTTGATAGAGAAGGCTTACCAGCAGTATTCAACCACAAGGCAGATGGCTCAATATCTGAAAATCAGTGCAGCTTCAATTGTGAGAAAGGCGGCAAAGTACGGTGTAACAAAGAAGCCTTAGTGTCGGATTTATAATGCTTTTAATTTAATATCAGTTTTAAATTTTTTGTCTATAATTATTGTTTCAATTCTGCAACGCTGTTTCAATTCTGAAATTATGTTTCATCCTTGAAACAAAAACAAATAAAATGTACATTGTGTGTTACTATGTATGTTTAAATCTCTTTTTAATTCTCTTCTACTCTATAAGAGTAAATATCTAATCTGATTGTTAACTAACTTTTTTATATGACCTCAAAAATTTCTTTTTTTGTTAGAGGCTCTGGCCCTGATTTGTTTCATTTATGAAACAAATCAGGGCCAGAGCCTCAACGCTGCATTTTGAATTCCCCTTTAAATATCCTGATTTTATAAATTAAAAAGAATAAACTTAGAACTTTCATTATTAATTTTAAAGTTTAAATTCTAATGCAGTGGTATAAATTTAATTTAATTCATCAAATAGAGTTTTTAATACTGAAAAATATAATTAAGATAAAATTTATATATAAAAATAAAGTTTTTATTCTCAACAAGTCCGGAATCTCCCGATCCCAATCTTTTTAATTTTTTCCACATCCGATTCTGGCACGCAACTTGCGCTATATATATTCATGCAACGCTAAAGAATGATTAAAAATTTGGAGGAATTATAAATGAAAACTGGTAAAGAATACGAAGAAAGCTTGAGAAAGCTTAAACTCAAAGTATATCTCTTCGGGGAGAGAGTTGAGAATGTTGTTGATCATCCGATCATCCGCCCGTCTATGAATGCCGTTAAAATGACTTATGAACTTGCGCAGATGCCTGAGTATGAAGACCTTATGATCGCAACATCTCATATCAGCGGAAAGAAGGTAAATCGTTTCACGAATATTCACCAGAATACAGCTGATCTTGTCAAGAAGACCAAGATGGAGAGACTCCTGGGTTCACAGACAGGATGCTGTTTCCAGAGATGCGTAGGTATGGATGCAATGAATGCTCTCTCTATTACTACGTTTAATATTGATAAAAAGTATGGCACAGAATATAACAAACGTTTCCTCAAGTATCTTGAATTTGTTCAGGAGGAGGATCTTGTATGTGACGGTGCAATGACTGACCCTAAAGGTGATAGAAATCTTTCACCAAGCCAGCAGGCAGATCCTGATTTATTCCTTCACGTTGTAGAGGAACGAGCGGACGGTATAATTGTAACTGGTGCTAAGGCTCATCAGACCGGAGCAGTTAACTCTC
>JBBRFT010000219.1:0-6486 GCA_038241375.1 Spirochaetota bacterium | reverse complement strand
CTTGCTGAGAAGAACAGCTGTATATGTGGAGAGATTGTTCTTGAAATTCCTCTAGCCCAATCGACTGTTTCTCAGCATCTGAAAGAGCTGAAATCGGCCGGGCTTATCTCCGGTGAGATAGACGGCCCAAGGTCGTGCTATTGTCTTAATGCTGAGGGGATTGAGAAGATGCGGGAACTCTTTGGTGATCTGTTTATCATGATGAAGACTGAAAATCTAAAGTGTAAATGCTGAAAGGATAAGATATGAGATTTGAATCGATTAATACACCGGATAAAAGACTCTCCCCCATTGTTACATCAAAACCGGATTGCGGATGTGCGGTACCGCTGAAAGATGATTCTTTATCGTTTGGGGAAATTCAGGCTGCCCCGTATATAAGCGGATATATCAAAACTGCTGCAGGTGAAATTCCGCAGGTTTTCACTGTTCTTTCCAGACTCGATAAATGGGAGACTGTCAAAGCGCGGATGAGTTCATTCAGGATGTCGTTTACTGTTACGCCGGGGATCTATGCTGCAGGTAAACCCGATGAGAATTCAGATGTTATTGTTACAGCAAATTATAAAATGAGTTTTGACGCTGTCCGGAGTGAATTGAATGGAATAAATGCCTGGATTCTTGTACTTGATACAAAGGGTATAAACGTCTGGTGTGCCGCGGGGAAGGGGACTTTCGGTACAGATGAGCTTATACGGCGGATTTTAAAGTCAAATCTTTCGAAGATTGTTTCGCATAAAAATGTAATAGTTCCTCAGCTGGGCGCGCCGGGGATAGATTCCGGCGAAGTGCGGAGAAAGAGCGGTTTCCGGGTGATATACGGGCCGGTCCGTGCTAAGGATCTTCCGTTGTTTATTCAGAACGGCCATAAGTGTGACACCGAGATGCGGAGGGTACGGTTCGATATTGCAGACAGGCTAATACTTACTCCCATAGAACTGAGGCAGATTTTTTCAAAGTTTCATTTCTTCGCGCTCTTTGTATTTATATTTTTCGGGCTCACATCTGAAGGGATTATATTCAGGGATTCAATAATGAAAGGGTCTTTTTTTCTTGCATCAGGTCTCCTCTCAATATTTGCCGGGGCATTTATTACTCCGGTGTTTCTCCCTTATATTCCATTCAGGGCTTTTACAATGAAGGGATGGGTCGCCGGGATTGTTATTTTCAGCGGATCCTTTTACATATTTGGTATTTTTGAATCATATAATTTATTTCTTATTATATCCGCAATGATTCTATTCCCGCTGCTTTCATCTTATATGGCATTTCAGTTCACCGGAGCTTCTACGTATACCAGCTTGTCCGGTGTAAAGAAGGAGCTTAAAATTGCGCTTCCGTTTTACATTTCCGGAACGGTATTATCATTAATATTTCTTGTTTTATATAAAGTTTCGGACTGGGGGATAATATGATATATCTTAAAGATATTACAACTCTGAAGGTCTTTCCTGAAAAGTGTACAGGGTGCGGAAGATGCATCGAGGTCTGCCCTCATGCTGTATTTAAGCTTGAGGATAGAAAAGTATTGATAACTGACAAAGACCGATGCATGGAGTGCGGCGCATGCGAAAAGAATTGCGATTTTGGAGCAGTTTCCGTTAACGCCGGGGTAGGCTGCGCAGCCGCGGTAATTAACGGTATGATAAGAGGGACAGAGCCGAACTGCGACTGCAGCGGATCATCGGGAACATGCTGTTAGTGTAAAATCCCCCCGTTGAGCTTCGCTTCAACAGTCCCCTTTAATAAAGGGGGTGGCCTAAAGGCCGGGGGAATTTAAAGTTTTGTCTATTGTACCTAAAGGAGTTAACTAGTGGCTTTTATAAGAGAAGAGTGCAGACTGGGAAATGTTTATTTAATCGATACACTACAGTTTGATATGGAAACCATCACCAGTGTTTACTGCTACAGTGACGGAACAACGTCGATACTCATGGATATTGGGACTTCTGATAATATCGACGTGGTGTTTAAATCGCTTGAACGCCAGGGGATTCCACTTGAGAGCCTTATCGGGATTGTCCCGAGTCATTATCATTTCGATCATGGCGGCGGTTCTGCTGAACTCTACAGCCGGATAAAGCATATAAATAAAGATTTTAAAATATATACAAACAATATTACAAAGAAAAATCTTCAGGATTCAGCCGGTCATATTCATGGTGCGAAGACGACTTTCGGAAAATTTGTCGGTACAATGGATAAAATTCCCGACGAAGCTTTTTCGATTGTTGAATTGGATGATTTTCTGCCTGTAACATTTTCATCAGGGGAGAGAGTTAAACTCCTGCATACTCCGGGACATACATCGGACCATTGTTCCCCTTCAGTTATCGCAGGAGACAGAACTGTTTTTACATTTGCCGGAGAAGCCATGGGGACCATATACACAAGCAGCCGAATGCTCTCCACCCCTACATCCATGCCCCCTAATTTCAGTTACGATGATTATATATCAAGCATGAATAAGATAAAATCCATGAATCCTGAGATGATGGGATTCTGTCATTTCGGAATTATTTCAGGTGCAGAGGATATAGATTTTGTTTTTAATGATCATCTCCGTTTTATGAAGGAATTCCGGCAGGGAATTATTGATGCGTTTAACGAGAACCCTTCAACGGAACATGTTCTTGCCAGAACCGGACATCTGTGGAAGGATAGAATCGACAGTGAGTTTGCGGATATAAAAGGGAGTGAATCTTTTTTCGGGAATCTCCGCCTTGCGCTTACATATGGAGTAATGGTGGATCTGGGATACCGGAAGCCGAAGTATGAGAGTAAAACTTCAATATAGAATTTTATAGAATTGGAGGGTTTCCGTTAAGAATAAATTCAGCCTTTCCACCTTTGATATTTTGAATAGTGCATGAAAGATATGATTTGAAATTAAGCGAATCCCCGACGCTGAGAGTTAAATTTTCATCGGGCAATGCTACTTCGATTGAACCCGAAAGCAGAAGGATAAATCTTTCCCCGTTCTTTTCAGGGGGATTCGATTTAATTTTTATTTTAGCCGATTCAGAAAGTATGATTTTATATGATTCTAGTACATTGTTTCCAAGCTTTGACGCGAGCAGTGATACAGATACACCCTCCTCTTTTGTGTCAAGAGTTTCAACATCGGAAGCTCGGACTAAAATTGAGTTTTCTTTTTCAATCTGCCTGAAGAATTCGGATAAGGGCATACGGTAAAAATGGAGAATTCCTTCAAGTGAATTTATCGATGGAGATGTTTTGCTGTTTTCAAGCTGTGAAAGCAGACCCGATGTAACTCCCACCGCTTCAGCTACCTCTGCAAGAGTAAACTTGCGGTCAAGACGGATCTTTTTCAGCAGAAGGCCCAGATCCATATGATTTTCAACACGCAGCCTGTTAAGCGACATATAAAATACCTTTTTTAAATGTAAATTTTACCAGAGACAATTATCTACTTCAGGAAAATAATTGCAAGTACAAGAATTATAGTCCCCATTATTCCTGCAATTAAAAGTCTTTTATACGAATCACCGTATTGTACTTTTGGATCTTCCATTATGTTACCTACTTAATATTATTTGTTATATAGTCATATTAAATAATATTAAGTTACATTAAAATAGTCAAGAGTGAAATTTTATTTTTGAAAAAAAAATAATAGCAGCGGATTATTTTCCGGCGTGCTTATGCTTCACAGGCATCGAAAATGGGGAATTACAGAGGTGTTGTTCCCGTAATTCTGCCATCCTTTAATATGTGGAAAATATCTCCTTGACTAAGAAAATAATCAATGCTGAATAAGAAAACATCAATACAACAATATAGCAGTGAATCATATTCACTGCTGATCAAAACGGAGTACACAGTGAAAAACTTAAAAAGACTCACCGGAATAATATCTATTTTAATAACGGTGTCGTGCATTGCATTTGCAGATACTGCTCCTAAAGATGTGAATATTAAACTGGCTGAAAAGAAACAGCTTAATACTTTTTTCAGCAATTTTTCTGAGGCATTTGTTGAGCCTTTTGAAAAAGACGCGCTTTCAGATGCTGCGCTTATTCAGTTCTGTATTACTCATAACTATATTAACAACTACAGTTTTTTTGTAAAGGCGGGAGGGGAGTATCAGATGAAGATTAAAGCTTCATATATAAACAGCTCTGCAGTTAAATTTTTCGGCAGAAAGGTTGTGAAGCATCAGTCTGTTGGAAGTATAGAATATAAAAACGGATGGTATTATACAACCGATGCGTCAGGTGAGGCTTTTTCATTTTCGCAGATTGCTACCCTTTACGATAACGGAAATAATATCTATACCGCAACGGTTAATGTATACACTGCAGGTTCAGGATGGGCAGGTAATGTTCATGGGGATAATGCGGAGTGGAAGAAGTTTTCGCCAGATGATCTTCCCGAACTTTCAGAAGTGATGAAATCGACTCTTCAGAAGATTAAGGATAAAGGCAACAGCCGTTATATACTTATAGATTATCTTAAAGTAAAATAAAAGGTTAAGGATAAAATGAAAAATTTTAATAATATAAAAAGGTTAATTATCGGCGGAATGATATTGATTCTAATTGCTGCATTCATCTCATGTACAGGGAGTAAAAATTCTGTCGGGAATATTAAAGAAGATAAACTTTCCGCTTTAGAGAAAAAACTAAATGATGAAGATTATTCCGGCATCTATAATTTGAGTGATGCGAAAGCCTGTAAAATTGTTATAACAATAAAGAAAGATAAGAACAATTATACGTATACAATAAACGGAACCGCAATTAAAAGCACTGGTAAACTTTCAGTTGTAAAAGATCAAGCAGAGACTTATCTGGTGTTCACCGGGACAAAACGGAGCGGTGATAAAACTTCTGTAGAAGGCGCTTATTTAAATAAAACAATTACAGTTCAGAATTACGGGAATTCGATGAATCAGTATATCTGTTTTAAAAGCTGTGATGCAAAGTTTCTCGAATTTGTAAAGGCGGATTGATTTATTATTAGAAGAACTGCATTAATTTTAGATATGAGGTTAAGTTGTATGAAGTATTTAATTCATTTTTTTGTAATTGTTTTACTCGCCGCGGGGAGTTCTATATCTGCCGCTGAGATTAGTTCAGAGAAAGCTTTGGTGGATTTATCAAGGGATATTCTTAAAACGTTAAGTTCACGTAATTACAAAGCTCTAAGCAGATATGTTCATCCTGTGCTTGGTCTGCGGTTGACACCCTATTCATACATTGATATTAAGAATGACAGGAAGTTTTCGGCTAAAGAGCTTTATAATATTAAACAGCCTAAGAAAAAGTTTGTCTGGGGAGAATTTGACGGCAGCGGTGAGCCGATAAAGATGACAATCGGGGAATATTTCAGCAGATTTGTTTACGATGCCGATTTTCTGACGAAGGGTGAAGTGACTGTCAACGAGGTTATTCCTTCGGGCAACACAACGAACAATGTAGAAGAGGCTTATCCCGGATGCGATTTTGTAGATTTTATGATTCCCATGATTGATCCTCAGTATGAGGGTATAGACTGGAGAGCTCTCCGTCTTGTGTTCAAAAAAGAGAAGGATAAAATATTTCTGATCGGGATAATTCATAACGAGCATACAATCTGATCATTAGAGAGAGTCAACTTATCAGGCAGAATCTACCCTAATCCGGGCACCAATTAAAAAATAAACGACAATATCCATATTACTGCAAAAGATGCAGTCGCCGCAATCAGAGTTGCGGTAGTGAAATATTTATAAGAATCTTTTACTCCAATTCCGCTATGCTGCGATACTATCCAGAAGTATGGATCATTGACATGCGATACTGCCATTGAACCCGCTGTGATTGCCGCTACCGTAAATGCCGGATCGAGTCCTATGGACGCGGAAAATGATGCCGATAATGACGATGCTGTGATAATAGCTATCGTTGATGAACCGTTAATTGTTTTAACCACTGCCGCTATGAGAAAAGGAAGCAACAGTCCCGCTCCTGTAAATACAAAAAGTTCGGACATTGTCTTTGTTAATGAAGATGCTTTCAGAACAGCTCCGAATGCTCCGCCAGCGCCTGCTATGATAAGTAGTTTAGCCGATCGATCTATACTCTCCGCTACCCATTCACTGAAAGTTTTACCGAAATCCTTTCTTTTTAAGAGTACAAGTGTAAGGAACAGTCCTATGAGCATTGCAACAGAAGGGTCACCTGTAAACTCAAAAAGCGCTGCTATTTTTCCGCTTCCGAATGGTCTTGAACTCATTGTGGTGAATGATCTTAATGTAATGAAGAACAGAGGTGCGGCAATTGGAAGAATTGAAAAAACAAGAGAGGGGAGATCTTTATCTATAATATGTTTTCTATCAGAGAGATGATTGGTAATATCTGTATCCGCCGAAACAATTTTTCTGCACCAGAAATAGGATGCCGCAACTCCTGCTGTTGATGAAGCTATACCTATTAGTGTAATTTTCAATATGCTCGCACCAAAAATCCCTGCTGCTACAAT
>JBBRFT010000218.1:0-6492 GCA_038241375.1 Spirochaetota bacterium | reverse complement strand
ATTGCCCCCTCGCCTACGGCAACACTAATCTGAAGAAAACCTCCCGTGCAATCGCCAGCTGCAAATATCCCCGGAGCATTTGTCTTCATATCCCGGTCTACCTGGATAAAATTACCCTCGGTAAATATCCCAAGGCTCTTGGCAAAATCGACTGACGAGGCATCTCCCAGTGCTATAAAAATTCCCGATGCATCCATTTCAGTTCCATCATTAAAAGTAATTTTTTCGAGATTCATCTCTCCATGAAGAGAACTGATCTCCTTCTCCATAACCTGAATATTACGGGCTGCCAGCTGCTCCATAAAATCTTCAGTGATAGTACTTTTTGCACCAAGAGTGCAGATTGCAACTTCAGGAGTATAATTAACCAGTTCGAGCGCCTGATTGGCTGCATAGAGACCTTCACCTGCAACGATTACCTTTTTCCCTTTAAAAAAGAAACCGTCACAGCTTACACAGTATGATATCCCTTTACCGTCATACTTATCGAGATCAGGAATTCGCGGTTTTTTTCGCGACACACCAGTTGCAAGAATGACAGAGCAGGTTCTATACTCTTCGTTTTCAGTCTTCACTATATATTTTCCGGTATCATCAAAATGGATACCGATCACTCTGTCGCAATTTATTGAAGCGCCGAAACGGATGGCCTGCTTCACACCTCTATCTATCAGATCTTTTCCTGACAGAGTTTCAGGAAAGCCGAAATAATTATCTATATCGTAATCTCCGGCTATTTTCGGTTCACACCCTAATATTGCAGTATTTATACCTGCGCGTGATGTATATATTCCAGCTGATAATCCCGCCGGCCCCTGACCTATTATTATTACTTCCGATTCTTTCATTATTTCCTCTCCATATTATATCTTTAAATTATAAGTGTAATTAAAAATTGTTTTGTTTATTTTTCCAGTACTTATTATCCGGCTTTTTAAAATAAAATCAGTAATAATTTCTGAACTATTTTCTAATTGACTTTAATCTATTTCTATAGATCTATAATTTCAATTATAATTCCTGAACTTTTATACTCACCGGAATATATGTGATAACGAATTATTTTTAATGGTGCGTATGCGCACAGCGCTGTGCCCTCAAAAACAATTTGTTACCAATATATGTTAAGGAATTACTACTAATTACTTATATAAAACTTATTCGGGTAATCATATGAAAAAAATTATTATTCTCTCACTTATAACTCTGCTTTTCAGCGCAAATTCATATCCTGAAAAATACGAAAGTAAATCTGCAAAGATAACTTCAAAGACGAGCCTTACTTTAAGAGAACTGCCCGATAAAAACTCAAAAAAAATTATGGTGATACCTTCCGGCGAAACTATTGCAATAATTGAAGAAGATTCTGCCGATGCAACTATTGATGGTATAAAAAGCAAATGGTATAAAATACTCTATAAGAATAAAACAGGCTGGCTTTTCGGCGGATATTTAGCTATGACTAATGACACTAAGAGCAGCGTCTTCGAAGATAATATCTTCTGCTATAAAAACACAAAAGGGAGTCTGATTATTGCCGGTACTTCAGGGGAAAAACAAACAGCTGCAATTAAATTTTTAGACGGATACAGCGGCAGGATCAGCATGGGGGACACGATACCGAAGCTTTCGCCGGATAAACGCCTACTTTCATATTTAGACAAAAAAGAGATGATAAACCTTTATGACATAAAGAAAAAAAACAACCTTAGCTTAAAAGCATCGATCCCCGGTCAAAACGGATTCCCCGCAACGGAAATACTTATAACAGGATGGACTAAAAACTTTTTAGTTTTTCATATTTCAAAATATGTTTCTGAAGAGGATTCAGATCCGGGCGAGACCTGGGATGGTGAAGGTTTTTATATTTATTCCATCAATGACGGAAAAATAAAAAAACACCCCGGTATTAAATATGTGGTTTCCCTGGTTCAAAGCTCTGATGAAATAATAGTGTTAAATAAACCCGATTCTGAAAACAATTTAAGTATCTACAATATAACATCTGAAACATCTGAAGATTTCATTACAATCCCGAACAGATACTCTCAGTTTAATGCAGCAGACAGGAACAATTTCACGTATATTTCTCATGAAAAAATTTCTGAAGATTTTGATGCCAGTGTGGTATTCCGCACTACATCAGATGGAGTGGTGAAAAAAATAGTAACCGGAGATTGGGCTGAATACCAGTTCCCGCAGTTTTTTTACAATAATCAGTTTATTGTTTATAGCCATTTATACAGACAGAATGAAGGTGATGGCTTCACGTACAAAGAGTATATTTCACTCTACGACTTGAAGAACAGTAGAAATAAAGAACTTTTTAAAACCGATAAGAGAATTGTATCCGGGCATTATATTATTTTTAAAGATGGTAAATCCTTATTCAGCTATGATGTTTTAACTGATAAAAAAATACTCATCGCTAGTGATGTTTCAGAATTATATGATTAGAATATGACCCTCTTTAGGATTAAAATATATTATGAAATTTAGTTTAATAAAAGAACTGCCGGTATTGATTTTAAATTCAATACCGGCAGTTCTGCTTTTTTTCATCATGCTGAGATAAAGAGAACCCCTTTAGTCGATCCTGTAATTGACAAATGGACAGGAAGCAGCAGGAACCTTTCGTACTACACCGGGATGTCAGTCCGATAAAACCCTATAATACTCCGGTCGGTAAACTTGACGAGTAATTTACAAATAAAAATATACCTGATCCGCAGACCACAAGCCTGATAATTAATATAAAATTCATGTATTTTTTAAAAAACATATTGACAAATACACATAATCTATATTGTTTACTCTAGATTGTAATAATATTAAAATATAGTTTAAAAAACTATTTTGGTTTGGATTTAATTGATTTTTCTCAACACCAAGTATATTATAATAACAAAACTTGGGAGTAATATTAACAGGTATTCTACAACAACACTATCTAAAGAGGTATTTTATGGATGTACAAAAAGTAATTGAATCACTTCAGAGCGAAATGGGACAGATGAAAGATGAACGAAAAAACAAGCTTTCAATGGTTGTTTTCAGCGGAGATCTGGATAAATTGCTGGCTGCTTTCATCATAGCCACAGGTGCCGCTGCGATGGGTCTTGAAGTTGTCATGTTTTTCACCTTCTGGGCAACTCCATCACTTAGAGATAAAAAGAAAAAAGGAAAAGGAAAAGATCTTTTCGGTAAGATGTTCGGATTTATGCTCCCAAAGGGTGCCGGTAAAGCGCAGCTGTCTAAAATGCATATGGGCGGAATGGGAACCGGCATGATGAAACATCTGATGAAGAAGAAGAATGTTGCTTCACTGGAAGAGTTAAGAGATATGGCAATCGAGATGGAAACTAAAATTTATATCTGTGACATGTCAATGGATCTCATGGGCTTCAAACAGGAGGAGATGATCGACTTCCCGGATAGAGAATTTGTAGGTGTGGCAAAGTTTCTTGAAGAAGCAGGAGACAGCAAAATTCAGCTGTTTATATAATACGAAGAGTAAAAAAACATCTGGAGCTTTAAAAGGCGGCTTCAAACCGATTAAACATTGAATAGATTAAAAAGATTTGAAGTCCAGCTCCAGCTTGAAAGGACTTCAAAAAAATGAAACTAATAAAAGGAGAATATTATGAGTACTGAAATTAAAGCTGATATCAACATGGATCTTAAAGGGATAGCGTGCCCTATGCCTGTTATAAAAGTGAGCCAGCAGATAAAAAAAATGCAGATAGGACAGGTTCTTGCAGCAGAAACAACAGATCCCGGAGCACACGCCGACTTTCCGGCATGGGCCAAATCCACAGGTAATGAAATTGTAGCAACAGAAAAGAATGACAAAGTTACAGTTTTCTTTATTAAAAAAATTAAATAATCTTTGGAATATTTGCTCATAACAAATTAAATCTGTGGAGAGGAATTATTTATGTGGGATAAGATTTTTTATTACGTATTAATACATATGGTATATGCCGCAGTAGCAATATTTTTCGGCGGAATTCTATTTAAACTTATTGTTGTACTTTTTTCAAAAAAATTCAAAGGCTCACTTGCAACATACCCCAGAAAATTGCCTCGCCCGTTAGGAATTGCTGCAGAAGCTATACTTGTACCTGCAGCATGGAGAAAAGCAAAAGTTTTCTGGTTCTTCATAGTTGTTTTTCATATAGCAATGGTTCTGCTTGTACTGGGACACCTTGAACTTATAAAAGAATTTAAATTTATTCAGATAATCAAACATGATGTATTCCTCGGCGCAGGCTTTGTAGGAATCACGTTTATGATATGCACTCTTTACTTTCTTTTCCGGAGATTTAAATCTCCATGGAGAGAGATATCTGTCCCTGAAGATTTCCTGTTACTGCTTCTTCTTTTTCTTACTACGGTAATCGGAAGTCATCTTCATATGGGTGAGCGGTACGGAATGGCACAGTTTGGTGTAAATGCTGATCTGTACAGAGAGTATTTCGGAAGCCTTGTAGCATTTAAACCGGTTATACCTGAAGGGATAAGCCTGTCTCCTCACTATGTTCTTGTTGCTCTTCATATTTTTCTCGCAAACCTGGTACTTATGATGCTCCCCTTTTCGAAGATGATGCATATGGTATTCGCATTTCTTTCACTAAATCTGAAGAGGAAATAAGCCATGGAAAAATCACAAATTAAAGAACTTAAAGGTATACTCAAATCACGCTACAACAGGCCGATGAAATATTACATCGACACATGTACACGATGCGGATTATGCTACGATACATGCCATGCCTATGACGGAATTCCCAAAAAAGAATTTTCACCCGTAGGCCGCGCAGAGGTACTTCGTAAATTATATAAGAGATACACTACTCTATCCGGATTACTGTTCCCGTATTTTACCGATGCCGTTGGATTCAGCGACAAAGTTATGGATCAGCTTCACGAAGCAGCATGGTCTTGTACAGGATGCAGAAGATGTATGGTCAACTGTCCCTTCGGTATTGATACAGGTATGATGATGGGAGTTGCAAAACATCTTCTTGTCGCATACGGCACAGCCCCTGAAGATCTAGTGATGCTTGCCGATGCCGCAGTTGAAAAAGGGAAGAGTATCGATGAATTCAAAGAGGGATTTCGCGATGTTATAAAGGATCTTGAAAAAACCGTTCAAGAAAAACTTAATCTCCCTTCATCTGAAAATCTTATCCCCATGGAAAAGATGAATGCTGATATAATGTATGTAGGGCTAGCCGGGGCGCATTCAATAGTTAACCCCGCGATAATATTCAATGCCGCAAAAGAGAACTGGACTCTAAGTTACTTTGAAGGTGTTAACTTCGGATTCTTCGCAGGAGATCCGGAAAAGGCCAATTTTATTGCACAGCGTATAATTAAAGAAGCTACTGCATTGAACGTAAAAGAAGTTGTAATGGTAGAGTGCGGTACCGCATACCGGATACTCCACAGTCTAATGGGAGAACTCCCTTTTAAAGTTTCAAGTATCGTCGAAGTAATCTACAGATACATGGAGAGCGGAAAAATAAAACTGAAGAAGAATGCCGTGACAGAAGCGGTAACTTATCACGACCCGTGCCAACTGGGAAGAAACGGCGGAATATTTGAAGAACCGCGCGATATACTTAAACATGTAGTTTCCGATTACCGGGAGATGACTCCCACCAGAGAACATAACTGGTGCTGCGGCGGTGGCGGCGGGCTGGGTGCGCTAGACAATGAAGAATTCCGTATAAAAACAGGAAAAGCGAAAAAAGACCAGATAGTAAAAACAGGTGCTAAAATAGTAGTCTCGGCCTGTGAAAACTGTGTAAGTCAATTGCAGGTAATTAAAAGCGGTTACGGTCTTGATGTTGAAGTTAAGTATTTAACCGAGATAGTCTGCGAGAATCTGGATGTGTAGAATAGAAGTATAATCAAAAGAAAAAACCCTGCCCCGTCCTTTGCAGAGGCTCGAGGCAGGTTAAAAAATTATTAAGCGAGGATATGTTATGAAAAAAAGTTTAATTTTGTCAATACTTATGTTGCTGGCTGTATCAAATGCATTTGCAACAAACGGTATGCGTATGATCGGATTTGGTCCGGTTCAGGACTCAATGGGTGGAGCAAGTGTGGGAGTAAATCTTGACGCTGCATCAGTACTTACTAACCCGGCAGGAATTCAGGCTCTTGGAAGCAGAGTTGATTTTGGTGCTTCTTATTTTACACCGACTGTTACACTTGAAATGGGTGGCACAGAATTTGAATCTGACAAAGGAGCATCTCCAGTCCCTGCATTTGGAATGATTGTTCCAATTAATGCAGATATGAGTTTCGGACTTGGTGCATATGGCATTTCAGGAATGGGTGTTGATTATGACCTTAGTGCAAGTAGTTTTGGGCTTCTTTACACAAACTATACAAATATGAGATTTGCACCGGGACTTGCCTACAAAGTTAACGATATGATATCATTAGGTGCAACACTAAATCTGATGTATGCTACCATGG
>JBBRFT010000217.1:0-6511 GCA_038241375.1 Spirochaetota bacterium | reverse complement strand
GAACCAGATTTACGGTAATACTACAGAGAATACAAAAATTTCCGCTGAAAAAATTGACGGCGCACAAGCATATGAAATATTCTTTACCCTGGACAAACCGGCAGACTGCATGACAATTGATATAGAATCAGCTCAGCTGCAGAAGTCTTTTCCAGTTCAGAAAGATCCCAAAAGAACTTTTTTTTATATTGAAAAAAAACTGAATATTCAGCTGGTTAAAACCGGAACTGCTGGTAATTACACACAGTTGGGAAGAAATTTCAATAATGACTGGGAATTATACTCGCCTGTAAAAATATGCGGCAATAAAAACGATCCCCTGAGTACCCTTGATACTTCCGAATACAGAATAAGATTCACTGCATTTGAAAAAAATCAGCTGTATTATATTATTACTATTACATGTGAATCAAAAATTCTCTTTACCGAATATATACCCCCTGTAAAAAAATGACACACCAACGTCGTTGGCAATATATTTTTGAGTACGCAGCGTTTTGCGCTGCGCTGTGCCTGCAAAAATCAGTTGCTGACGCTAATATCACTTTTTAAATTAAATTTTAAACATTGACAAAAAAAAAGATACTTACAATTTCATATATTATTAGTTATACTTAATGTAGGGTTATCCCAAAAAATCCGTTTCCGGGACAGCAGGAAGCCCTGCGGGGCTTATAAAGGTGCTACCGCCCCTTTACCCCTGTAAAGATTGCGTTATTAAGACTACCCTGTACTGATTATAATTAAAAACACTCAATTCTCCGCTCTGAAGGCGATATGGAGATATAACCATGAACGGCTGGAACAAAAAATGAATCCTTTAGATAATAATCAGAACCAGGGCGATGGTATAATAGACATCAGGCACCTGAAAGCTGGCTACCGCTTCAGCCTTGATGTTTTTGATAAAAATAATAATCTCATCCTGGGAGCACATACCCCGCTTTCGGAAGGAGTTCTTAACCACCTGAGGTCATCAGGTGTGGATCAGCTTTTTTTTGACCCGACAAAAGTGCTGAATAAAGAGAATGGTCCAATACAGAAAAAAATCATATCCGAAGAACTTATAACCGAAACATATGACCTTACAAAAAGCATCCTTGATGAAATGCGCGATACATTCACAAAATCACCGGGAGATAGCATATCGCGCAATACTATCGATAAATCACGGACCCTTGTTGAAAAAATAACCGCTGAAACAGGAAAGAATGATGACGGCGTATTTGATGTCGTAACAAAACTCAAAGACATGGATGATTATTACTACAACCATTCTATGAACGTTGCAATCATAGCGTCAATACTCGGTTCAAAACTCGATTTTAAACCTGAGTTAAAGTCAGCAATGGGTGTGGGGGGGCTCATCCATGATATCGGTTTTTCTTCAATCTCCAAAGATATCCTGAACAAGGCCCAGCTTAATGATGACGATTTCGACATTATCAAAAACCATACTCATATAGGATATAAATGCGTAGAAAAAAATCCCCGGCTGCATGATATCGAAAAGAAAATCCTCCTTCTTCATCACGAAAGAGGTGATGGAGAGGGTTATCCATACGGTTTCGACCTGGATCATTACCAAACCACAATACCCCGCGAAGTAAGACTCTTGGGTCTTGTGGATACTTTTATTACTCTAACCGCTCCAAAGCCGGAAGAGAACGGAATGACCCCGAAAGAGGCTATCCGCTTTATGGTAAATATGATTCACACTCCATATAAAACTTCCTACTCCTTTATCCCCGGGGACGTGAGAGATTTTATCCGCGCCCTGGGTTTTATTATCAACAAAGGTGAATTTTTCATGACTCCGGGAGACCTGGTAAGAATCAACACCGGAGAAATAGGGATCATTGAAGAGATGAACCGACTCTACCCTCTTAACCCTAAAGTAAAAATTATTAAGAGTGCAAAGATGGAGACGCTTAAAAGACCTATTACTATAGATCTATTAAAATCTTATAAAGACTATGTTTCAAACATATACGACCGGAATTCGACAGGAAAGTTTGCCGTTAATAAGCAGAGTAATTTGAATAAATCATAAATGTTTAAAAATTATTACTGGGAAAAAGTAACAACTCAAAAACCAGCAGAACAATTGCTCTCCGTCTCGTCGAAGGTGCGGCGGAGATAAAATGCCGCAAAGCTTTTCATAAACGGGCAAGGGATGAATATGAGCACAGAAGATACCAATGAGATATTAGTTCAGATAAAGGGGATGAAAGATAAGTTCAACGCTTACAACAGCGCCAAAATAAACTCTCTCAACTCTTCACTGGCCACACCTGAACTGATTAATCTTTTCAGTTATATACCATTTCTTTTTACAGTTAACCAGCCCGAATTTCCGGGATATGTGAAAGAGATAAAAATACCCCACGGTATTGTCAATTACAAGATAAACCCGAAACTTCAGTCGCAGCTTAAAATTTCTAATCCTTCATTTTCGCCTGCAAAGAATGTAATAGCAGATCCGGTTATACAACTCTTCGCCCTGATCGGGAGCGCCGGCACAATTGCCTTTACACCCGACTCCGACCTTGACTTCTGGATTTGCGGCAGATTCAGCCTCCTTGACGCGGAAGACATGTCGCACCTTCGCCATAAATGCAGTATAATCGAAAGCTGGGCAATGAATACCTATGGTAAAGAGATTCACTTTTTTCTTAATGATGTTGATCAGATTAAAATGAATGTTTTCGACGAAGATGAGGAGTATGGACTTTCAGGAACATCTCTGGGGCAGATGCTCAAGGAGGAGTTTTACCGCAGTTCAATTATTATAAACAATGTTGTCCCCTTCTGGTGGGTAGTACCTGCAGACTGCAGTGACGCACAATATACAGAATGGTTCTCGGCAATATCTGAAAATTCAATTCAGTATGAATTTATAGATCTTGGAAACATAGCCGGCATCAATAAGGCGGACTTTTTAATCGCAGCGCTTTTTCAGATTATAAAATCTCTCGGTAATCCCTTTAAATCAATTATAAAACTCGGCCTGCTCGAACGGTATATTCACGACGACAAAAAGAACCCCTTTATCAGCAATATAATCAAACGTAACGTCCACGAAGGTAAAACAGACAGATTAAGCATTGATGCCTACTGTCTCATGTTTGACCAGGTATACGATTACTACCACCGCCTGGTAGATGATATGACATCACTTAATATCATCAAAACCTGTTTCTATCTGAAAGTCAATCCTCATCTCTCGGCAAGTGAAAAAAATCCCGGGGCTGAAAACTTCCACGATGTGATGACTCAATATACAAAAAAATGGGGATGGGATTCTGACACAATTAAACATGTAGACAACTTCGAGAACTGGGACATCGAATCAACCAACAAAATGATGAACAATACAAAAAAAGTTATTCTTAAAGGTTATAAAAACATACTGGCAGCGCTCGGCACCGAGATAAATTCAGGATCAATAGACCGGGAATCACTCCTTGCCATTAACAGAAAGATCTATTCACACTTCAATCCTGAAGATAAGAAGATTGATAACACTCTCAACTTCAAAAAGTATCCGCCGGAAAAACTCCTCTCACTCGATTATGTACGGGATATCAAAGGGAGCGAGTCCTGGTATCTCAACAAGCGTGTAATTACAAACGGAAGAGCCGTTAAAGTTATGATAAGAAAAAGCCCCCATCTTATATCTCTTATTGCGTGGATAAGCCTTAACGGTCTCTACCTGAAAGATTTTACCCGGCTCGATATAGAACAGGGTTTTTATCATTTGGACTCCAACTACATAAGGGATCTTATTGCCGAACTTTCGACACAGTTTTCAATTAAGAGCCTCAATCTGCAAAACAGCTATTTTCTCCGTGACCCCTTTCCCGTAATGAGTTATATTATTATTAATCCTTTCCTAAAGTATTCAAAGAAAGTTGATGAATTCTATCTCCTTTATCACAACAGCTGGGGTGAAACACGTTTTGAAGTTTTTCATGATGACAACGATTTCCCGGCTATTACAGAACGTATAATAAACGGTGCGCTGATTTCCGGAATGGACGCAATCAATGCTCTTCATATAACAGCATCGGAACCGTTCAGTACATCGAAAGAGTTTCTGACTTTAAAATCCACCATGAAAAAACTTCTCCACTTCTTCACTGACAATAGAACTCAGATCAAACAGCGTTTTATAACAATGATGGCTAAAAGATTTACTATTTTTTCAAACACTATAAAACGCGATGGCAACTCGTCGGTTTCATTCTCGCAATTCGGTTCAGAACATCAGATGCTCTATACCATATCGTACAACCGGGGTCTTATAAACCGCAACCGCGTGGATGAAAAAATTCCTGAACTGGAATACGTCTATAAAATTTTAGCATATGATTCGGATGATTCAATAAAAATTTTCATTCACGAAGGACGTAAATACTCCCGCTTCTTTGTTCTTAATGAACGTGGTTCACTGATGATGTTCCGGAAGAAAAATGAATTCCATAATGAATACCTTGCCGGGCTCTTCTCCTTTGCGGAAAGCGCGGCTGAAGAGATTATAAAATCAAATCCGGAATCCAATTTTGCAAAAAACGAAGGTAAAATATCAGCATACAGAATGGAGATTGATATTGCAGGGAAAAGCACCATTACCAAATATGATTATGAAAGAGATTTATCATTAAATAATTACCGTGAAAAACTCTTCCCGGTCTGTCTCTCTCTGCATCTTCTCGATAATGGTGAGGTAGGATACAAATTTACACTCCCCGATGGAGGAAATTCGGAATTATTCAGCCGCGATGAGATCGAAAGTGTAAGCCGCGAAATATCATCACTCATGGAGAGTATTCAGGAGTACAAATTCTTCCCGACTTCTGTAAATCTTGAGAATTCGGAAATCAAAATTTACAGCATGTTCACATCATTCGCATTTTCAGAGAAAAACCGTTTTGAACTCCTGATAGAAAAGAATCTCGGAATGCTTTAATCTACTCCTCAAGAAAAATAAGAGTTGTTCCGTTATCGTCAACCAGCTCAACCTGTTTAACCTTGTGATTTTTAACGGAATCACAGGGATCATAAAACTCATCAACATGATCCGAATTGTAACTTCTTACTGGAATTTCAGGAGTTAAATACTCTAATTCAAACTCTTCACCGGACATAATGTTAAAAAACCGGTCAAACGTTGACATTTTAAAAATCTGATAAACATTATCATTCATGTCCACCAGAACAAAATCTTTTCCAGTTGCGGAAAATAAACGGGATATCTTAATCATCCTGCTCATGCCGAAGGAGTCGATATAAGGCATATGCTTCATATCAAGTGCAACAACATTAAAGTCTGAAGCGGGATATTTTTTAAAAGCATTCTCAAAACCGTTCACGCTATGCAGAGACAGCTCGCCATTAACACTGATAATTACAACTTTATCCTTCTCTTCAATATCAATCTGCAGCATATTATTACCCCCTTACCGTATTTTCAAACTGATTCATCGAAAATCCATAACTAAGATAAATTCAGCTAAAAAACAATCCGGGAAAATCCCATAATCCCGTATAAACCAAATTATTATATATAGCATTTAACGAATATAACAGTACACAATCTGCCATTTCGAAAAAGCGATAGCGACTGAGAAATCTTATTCTTACATTAAATCAAAATACGATGACAAGGTCTAATCAAATCGCTAACTGTTATAGTAGAGGTATATTCTAATAATGGAAACTATTTTTTTAAAAAAGCTTATTCGGGCTTAAAAAAAGTTAAAATAAGTGACGAACAGGAGTTTTATATTGGAAAAAACACTTTTTATTAGATTCAAACCGCCTGTTTCTCCATCGCCCCGGTAATTTCCTGTTTTACCATATCCGACATCTCATCAGCAAAAGACTGTTTCAAGGCAGAGAAGGCTTCATCTCCCCCCAGCTTTCCAAGGCTCCACGCGGCCATGGCTCTGACCCTCTCGTCATCCTCCTCTTTAATGGCACGGATAAGATGTGGAATATATTTTTTATCGAGAGAGTTACCCATTGCTCTAGCGGCGTTCATCTTCCATTTCCATAGAGTTTTATATGACATATAAAACATCCTGGGCCATATGAATGTTTCAAAATAAACTTTATCCATCGCCAGAAGCTTCTCCGGTAAAAAATTTTCCGCCATGTCTTTTAACTTTTCATCTTCAGGCATATGTACAGAGAGACGGGGTATATTTCTGGGGCAGACATTCTGACATCTGTCACATCCATAAATATACATACCCATTGGTTCTCGCAGCTCAAGCGGTGTAAGCTCTTTCCCGTGATAAGTAAGATATGAAATACATCTCTGAGAATCGATTTTCCCGTTCCCGAGAAGAGCTCTCGTTGGGCATGCGGCGATACAGGCATTTCTGCACCAGTCCGGGCAATCTGTTTTTACAGATGGGGTATCCGGTTCAAATTCAGCATCAACAACGACAAGGATGGGAAATATAAATGAACTCTTTAATGCTCCGCGTGAGGCATAGACCGG
>JBBRFT010000216.1:0-6531 GCA_038241375.1 Spirochaetota bacterium | reverse complement strand
ATGCTGCGTCTCTACATCTCCCCCTCTCCATGTGGAGAGGGGGCCGGGGGGTGAGGTCACACAGTAAACTCCAGCACAAACTTCGTCCCCTCACCCCTCTCAATCCTTATACTTCCCTCAATCTGTTCCGTGAGCATATTCACCAGTTCAAGTCCGAACCCCTTTGGCTTATGAAAATCTACATCTTCAGGAATCCCCACTCCATCGTCCTGTACCTGAATAATTACATGATCATTTTTCATCGATGCGGATAAAGTTATTACTCCGCTATCTCTCCCGACGAATGCGTACTTCATCATGTTGGTAAGAAGTTCGTTTACAATAATCCCTAAAGGTGTGAGCTTGTTTATATTTAAAATAAAGTCTTCGATATCTGTATTGATTTTAATTTTTGACCGATGAGTAAAACTCCCTACTATCTCCTCTGTAAGAGGCACAAAATAATCTTTAACTGAAAGTTCACGGAAATTTTCCGTACAGTAGAGCCGGTCATAAAGCATTATCATACTCTGAACACGGCTCTCGGCATCACGGAGAGATGCTGCGGCCGGAGTATCCCCTTCAGCCATTATCTGCAGAGAGAGAAGGCCTTTAATCGTGTTCATATTATTTTTAATCCGGTGATGTACTTCCTGAAGAAGAAGTTCCTTTTCCCGGAGAAGATTCTGTATTTTGTCATCGGCAAGTTTTTTCTCTGTAATTTCACGGCTTATACCAAGCACACCTATAAGCTTACCCTCATCGTCATACATGGGGGTCTTAACGGTATCAAGCAGTGCCCGGTGCCCGTCATCGGCAAAGGTAATCCACTCTTCATTATGAGTCGGCTTCCCCGCCTCCATGGCTATTCTATCTTTTTCACGAAAAAAATCTACAAGCTCACTCTCTATAAAATCGTAATCCGTTTTCCCTATAATATCTTTAACCTCGGCCCCGAAAAAACGACCGAACATCACATTACAAGAAAGATATATCCCGTTTTTATCCTTAAGCCATACAAGATCAGGAATAGTATTTACAAGGATAGAAAGAAAATTTTCACTTTTACGAAGCGCCGACTCGCTCTCTTTCAGCTCGTGCATAAATCTGTTTCTTGTAAGATTATCAGAGATTATTTTACCTATAAGAATAGTCGCCAGGGGATAAACAACAATAACCGGGAGTGCAATACTTTTAATAACTGAAAGAAACATACTTCGAGGTAATGTAAACATAAACAGAATCATAGCTATATGAACAAGGATACCGATACCAAACAGCTGCAGCGCGGAAATCTCTTTATTCTGCTTTGTAATTTTGTAATAAAAAAATAAACCTATAATTGCCGACGAGGAGATAACCAGAAGACCCGTAACCGCCCCGGCCCCGCCCTGATAATATCTAAGAATTGCCGCCATTAAAACTGACACAGTAACAGATACCGGACCAAAAAATAGACCGCACAGACTTATTA
The DNA here is from genome assembly GCA_038241375.1 of Spirochaetota bacterium. Classification (GTDB taxonomy): domain Bacteria; phylum Spirochaetota; class UBA4802; order UBA4802; family UBA5550; genus WRGT01. The sequence goes on along the minus strand of JBBRFT010000216.1, from coordinate 5,078 downwards.
CCACAGACCTTCCGTCAAATATCAGTCCCGCCCCCAAATTCAGCGGACGGAGCATCCCTATAACAGCTATCGTTCCGAATAATAAACCCTGCATCACAGCATTGACCCGGTGATTTTTCCACCTCTCCACAATGAAACCGGAGATAACACTAAGTGCAGCGAGAAGCGCAAGATTATAAATAAGATCAATTACTAACATATAAAACCTCTGATACTACCAAATTTATATGATTCGATTCCTGTAGAGACGCAGCATGCTGCGTCTCTACATCTCCCCCTCTCCATGTGGAGAGGGGGCCAGGGGGTGAGGTCACACAGTAAACTCCAGCACAAACTTCGTCCCCTCACCCCTCTCAATCCTTATACTTCCACCCATCTGCTTCACAAGCATATTCACAAGTTCAAGTCCGAATCCTGTTGAGTTTTTAAAATCGATTGCTTCCGGCATCCCTACTCCGTTATCCTGAACATGAACAACCGCAATATTATTCTTCATTGATGCTGATACTTTTATCACTCCGCTATCTCTACCATTAAAGGCGTACTTCATCATGTTTGTAAGGAGCTCATTAATTATTATTCCAAGCGGCGAGAGAGTGTTAACATTTAATATAAAATCTTCAATATCTGTTTCGATCTTCACTTTCGCGAAATTCGGGAAGCTCCCTACTATATCTTCAGTAAGGGGCTGAATATATTCTTTCACAGAAAGTTCGCGGAAATTTTCCGTACTGTAAAGCCTGTCATAGAGCATAATCATACTCTGTACACGGCTCTCGGCATCATGGAGTGAAGCCGCGACTGAAGGATTTTCCTCGGCAGATAGCTGCAGTGTCAGTAAACCTTTTATGGTATTCATATTATTTTTGATACGATGATGGACCTCATGAAGGAGAAGTTCTTTGCCCTCGAGGAGAGATTTTATTTTTTCTTCAGCCTGTTTCCACTCTGTAATATTACGCGCAAAAGCCGTTATACCTATAATCTCGCCATCATCATAAATAGGATTGTACATACTCTCATAGTAAACCCGTTCAACATCTCCATACTCCTGAACAGTTGTATGAAATTCACCTGACATAGCACGATCGTAATTAAATTTTGCATTACGCCTGTCTTCTTCAGATGTAATGTAGTCGAGAACATTAATACCGATAGCAACCTCTTTATTATATGAATTTTTCATAGCATCCGAATGTGCCTTGTTGAAATAGAGATACTGATAATTTCTGTCTACTGCCATTATAATCATATCCTTTGGACTCTCAAGGCTTGACTTCAGAAGAATCTGAGTCTTCTCAAGTTCTGAATTAGTTGAGATAAGCTCCTCATTGCTCGCCTCCATCTCCTCCAGTGTTGCATTCAGTTCTTCATTAATCGCTTCAATCTCCTCCAATGTAACATTCAGTTCCTCATTTACATTTTCCAGTTCTTCATTCTTTAATCTAATTTCCGCTTCTCTTTCAACGATCTTAGAGGTAGCTCTTCTCACTTGCACTTTCAAAAGAACAATAAAAGCCAGAGCAGATATAACCAATCCCACTATCAACCATATAAAATTATTTCTCCGTGCATTATAATAATCTGATGAATGAGTAGAGAAATTCTTAATATATAATATCTCATACTCACCTGAAGATTTAATCTCTTTAAGTCTTTTATTTATGAACGTTACAAGGTCAGGCCTTTTTTTGGATACCCCAAAAGGGACACCCTGCAAAAATAAACCATCATGCTGCAGTACAAACTGACCGATCAGATTATTTTTTGATATATAGTATTTAACGACTTGTGTGGTTTCGATGAAGGCATCAATACGGTTTTCCTTCAAAGCCATTATCATTTTTAAATATGTATCAAAAACTTCATAATTGGAAGACTTAATCTGGTCACGTACAATCACTTCACTGAAATACCCTTTGACAGCACCAAGCCTATATCTTCTCATATCGTTAATGTCAATTTTTCCGCTGTTAGCATTTATAAAAACACCGTAATATCTTGTATAAGCATCATCTGTAAAATTAACCTGAGCAGCCCTCTCGGGAGTTCTCACCAATGTACCGCAAATGTCCATCTGGTTATTTGTGGTTTGTATATATATTTCACCCCAGGGTTCACCATAATTAAATTCCAGTTTATATTCACTTTTTTCGAATATAAGTTTAATCAGATCTAACTCATATCCATGGATAGAATTATTTACAACAAAAGAAAACGGAGGGAAGTCCGAATCAACACCAAAAGTAACTACCCGTTCAGTTGCATTTACTGATATACCGGATAGCATCATATATAATGAGAAAAAAGATAACACACACCAGACCTTTATGTCATTCATGAGTCCATACTCCCTTGCAAATTAAATTATTTACGATTCGTTTTTGTAGAGATACAGTATGCTGCGTCTCTACAAAAATATAATTTTATAATCCATTGAATCCTATAAATCCTAATTCAGACAACTATTCGATACACTACACATCCCGCCAACTCACCCCATCAAGACAAAGGGGCTATTCAGGAAATTCATACCCCTTCTCGCGGATAACTTTCACACAGGCTTCTACCACTTGACTATTATAAAGAATACCCGAATTCTTAATGATCTCGTTCAATGCGGCATCTACACCTAAAGACGGTCTGTATGGACGATGTGAAACCATTGACTCCACAACATCTGCCACGGTCATTATCTGTGATTCCATCAGAAGATTCGCCCCTGTTAACCCATTCGGATAACCTGATCCGTCATACTTTTCATGATGTTCAAGTATAATTCTCGCGATAGGCCATGAAAAATCGATATCCTTTAATATATCATAACCTGTCTGAGGATGTGATTTTATAAGGCCGAACTCTAAATCAGTTAGCTTCCTTGGCATACTCAATATTTCAGCCGGAACAGAAATCTTTCCCAGGTCATGAATCCGCGCAGCCATAAGAAGACCTTTTGTCTGCTCATCGGAAAGACCCATCTCTTTGGCAATATTGAATGCAAGATCTGCAACTCTCTTCTGATGTCCAGCGGTATAGGAATCCCGTATTTCAACAGTTACAGACATAGCAAGAATAATAGAATCAATCAGCTTCTCAGACCGATTTAAACTCAACATTCTATCCTCTTCTGCAAGCTTATACGCTGTTATATCGAGACAATGGCCGATATATCCTATATATTCATTTTTGCTGTTATATCGGGGTTTACCGTCATTCTGAAGCCATCGGTATTCACCAGCCGAATTGCGCAGGCGAAACTCCAGACTGAAACTTTCACGGTGATCAATTGCTCCGGAATAAGTTTTAATGCATCTCTTAAGATCATCAGGATATACACCCTCTACCCATCCGTCGCCCGACTCCTGCTCAAGTGTACGCCCTGTGAAGTTAAGCCAGGTGAGATTGAAATAATCAAATTTTTTATTAACTCCGAAGGTCCAGATAAGCGCCTGTCCCGAGTCGGCGAGGGTCCGGAAATGAGCTTCACTCTCACTGATCTTCTCCGTTGCTTTTTTAACCTGCTTTCTAAGAAGCAGGATAAAAGTCAGCGCAACGACAATTATAATTCCAGAAATAATTAAAACATTAATAATCCATGACGGAATAGATTCTTCAGCATGATTTAGATCACCAAGCCATTTCTGTTTAGAACGGTTTAAAACCGAATCTTCATGATACTTCCACTTGTCAAGATAACTATCAAGAAGCGGTAATAGATCTGCATTATGACCTTTAGTTGTAATGAAATAATAATTTAAAGGGCTGCACACCACCCCGGTTGATCTCACTTTATATTCAAACTGTTTAGCTGTCCCGTAGGTAGACTCGACAACACCCGCATCTATTTTTTTCCCGGAAACAGCTTTGAAGATATCATCATATGTCTTTAATTCTACAAATTGACAGGTAATATCGAATTTAGAAACTAACTCCTGAAAATTTATAGCTACAATATCATTTTTTAAAACGCCTATCTTTTTTCCTTCAATATCCAGGATGCCGTCAATTTCTGACAGCTTTGAAGTGTACAACTCACCCCAGACTGTAATAAGTGAACTTTTACCGTAATCGGAATAGACCGTCCGTTCCTGCAGAAAACCGACGCCGGGCAGCAGATCAATTCTGCCGGATCTGATATTCTCTAAACAGCCATCCCATGAATCTAAAATATATTCAAAATGTATATTCTCCTTCTCCCCGACTTCAGAGAGCAGGTCGGCATAAATCCCTTTGACAACTCCATCCCTATCCTGAAATATTACAGGAAAGTTGCTGAATACCCCGACCAGGACAATACGCTGTTCCGCTGCAAAAGAATACCGGCTCGCAAGAAGTAACATTATTACAATAAAATATAAAAAACGTTTCATTACCTATAATTCCTTTATTGCTGAAGATTAAAGCATATTAAAAATTCACACCCAGATATTTGTAAATCACATTTTACTCACCGTTAGAGCGGCTAATTAACTGCTGTACTTATACTTTCTACGGTCACTCCGGAGAAGGACTTCCTACTGATTTGCCCCCTTTGGGGGTGCGGGGCCTTTGCATAAATTAGTCCGATGATTAATCTCTTAATTTTATACATCAAACTCAATCTCAAACCTTGTCCCGTTACTCCGCTCTATTCTTATACTTCCGCCAATCTGTGCTGTAAGCATACCAACAAGCTGCATTCCAAAGCCGGTTGAATTTTCAAATGTTACAGTTTCAGGAATTCCCACTCCGTCATCCTCAATTGACAAAACAGCTTTGCTGCCCGTCAGTTCAGCGGATATTTTTATCAATCCGCACTCTCTTCCGGTAAATGCATACTTCATGGTATTAGTTAAAAGTTCATTTACAATGATTCCAAGCGGAACCAGAGTTTGAACTCCGAGAATAAAGTCATCAATATGACTCTCTATCTTAACTTTTTTACTATTATTAAAATTGCCTATAATTTCAGTAATCAGGCCTGGAAGATATTCTTTTATTGATACTTCATTAAAATTATCAGAACGGTACAGTTTATCATATAGAAGCATCATACTCTGGACACGGCTCTCCGCATCTTTCAAAGCGTCAACAGCAGC
>JBBRFT010000215.1:0-6541 GCA_038241375.1 Spirochaetota bacterium | reverse complement strand
GATGCTCACATCCTGATATCCTATAGAGATGCTGCATTTACCGGGGAAATACTGATTCATAAGATATAGACCGTGCGCTATGCTCTCTCCGCTTGAATCTCCGGCAGCAACACTCCCCCCAGCGATAATCTGGTAGTTCAGATTTTTAATTATACCCTCGGAGGACTCAAGCAGAAGCTGAAATCCTTTCTGCTCCGAAATTCTGTGTATCATTACCGCGAGTATAATATCGGGATCGACAATGAGATTTCTGTCTATCTGGATCATCAGTTTATTGCGCATTCTTATAATAATTTTTTTTCTGAGAGAGTTCTTCATCGACTCAATAAAAGCTTTACCTTTCAGAATTTCGGGATAACGCTTTTCTATTTTCAGTTTTAGTTCCTCATCTTCTTCAAGTCTCTGGATAAGAGCCGGAAACATATTGTCAACGAAGCCTGAGTTCTTCATATTCAGTTCGGTCTTCTCTCTAAAGTCCGACCCGATAGCGTTACTGATTCCACCTACATTAAACAGAATCCGCTCAAGTCCGTCTGAAGCGATCTCCACCTGTCTGGCATATGACGGGCTTACGGTAATATTTTTTCTGGCGAAGCGTATCCCCGCTGCCATACAGTTGAGTCTGTCGCCGTGTACCGGGTCACAGAAATCACCCGCTCTCCATGAAGGAAGATTGAACAGGTTGAAAAGATCAAAACCTTTTTCATACCGGTGATAAGAGTCGAAATACTGCCATCCGCCGTTGTGTATTATATGAATAAATGTACACTGCTGGAATATGGGATTGCTGTCGTAATAGTGATCACTACGTATAATTCCGTTAAACAGGCCCGGAAAGGCGTCATTTGTAAAAGTGTACTTAACATCAAGACCGAATGTGAGAATAACCTCGGCGCTTGAGCGGGCGAATGCGATTCTTCTCCGTAATTTCTCTTCCGAAGTAATTCCCCAGTAGAGGCCGTTAAAGAATTCATTGTGATCCAGAAGGTAGTATTTTATGCCGTCAACTTCGGCGTAGTGGACTCCCACTTCGTAGTCTCCGTCCATGATTTTAAAACGGACATTCTTCCCTGTATAAACTGCCCCGTATTTCTGAAGAGCATCATCCATCTTCTTCTTTTCTTTAGGATTTCCGTTCCGGTATAAAGGCGTGATGACATAAACATCCTCACCTCTTTTTACCATCTCTCTGGGGAGTTCGTATACTACATTCGCAAGGCCCCCGCTTTTGGAGAATGGTTCAGCCTCTGCCGACATAAATACAATGGCTCCTTTTTTATAATGCCAGTAGAGTTTTTGGGCAAGATTGGCGAAGAAGCTTTTTTCTTCGGACATTTTTTGGAGGTATTCTTTAATCTGATCTATAGTAAATACTTTGTTCTTATGAAGATGAAAAATAGTTCTCTTAAGTCCAAGTTCAAGGGTTGTAGTATCCATATCTGTTTTGAGAAGTTTTTTTGATATGAACGTCGAACAATCTTTATATGTCTGGCAGTGTTGAGCAATTTCGTTGAAGGAGAAATTATTGAAGAGCCTGTCTGTTTTGTCGAATTCGCAGAGTCTGCGGAATGAGTCATGGAAGAATTTGTCATAATGTTTTTTCAGAGAGGTCTTTTCAAGTTTAAGAATTTTAATCCGGTCGGTGTAAGCAACAGGGGCGTTGATTCTTGATTCTTTAAGTTCCTTGCCCGTGTAGTATCTGAAATTTCCTGTTATAGTTGAATATAGCGGGTCAGATAGAATAAACGCGTCGTCATCCTCAATCTTAAGCCGGGGATTGTCAAACTGAAGTGATACGTTCTGATTGGTTTCGCTGAAGTTGAATATCCCTATCCAGTATATATCTCCTGAGTATTTTATCGCCGCAGCAGCTTCGTTATTGTTGGCCCAGATAAGATGCCCTTTACCTTTCTGTGTGCGGTGGAAACGGTAAACATCTTTATAGAAAGAGTCGAGACTCCGGTGTGCCGCGTATTCAAACTGGTTCCAGTTTACGTAAATATTGTCCAGGTAGACTTTCCATCCTTCACCCTCGGCGCTCCCTTCGTAGTCCATAATAATATTGCTGAGGAATGATGTAATAGCCACAGCCGCGCGGAGACCCCGGTGCCCGAATGTGTTAAGCGCCCGCCTTTCATCGTGATTTCCAAGTATTCCCAGAAGTTCAGTCCCTTCAGGGAGTACTGAGGGATAGTAGTTGTCGTAGAGATGGTAAATCTCGCGGACATCACTTGTTCCATGCATTATGTTTTCGCATATTTTAAACAGCGAAGCGTTGTACGGGATCAGTCCTGTTCTGGTGAGGTATTTTTCATGTCCCCAGAAACACTCTGCAATATTAACGAAGAATGATTTGTTTTTTTGTTTAATTCTTTTTTCGATATTAAGCATAAGGAAGTAGTGAAGAGGAACCGCAATCCTTTCACGGCATTCGCAGTCGTAGAAACCTGTAGTCATGAAATGACCAAACTCTCTGTCGTTTACGATTATTGTTCCGTTGAGCATATCAAGATCGGACCGTTTCTGATGAAAGGCAAATGTATAGTTATTCTTCTTCATCATAATTGGAACTGCGTGAGCCGAGTCAAATCTGATTCCGTCAATATCGAACTCATCTATAAGTGTTGATATTGAGTCGGATAACCATTCCCATATTTCGAATAATCTGTAGTTGAGAAGTTTCCCGTCATCCCACGTGCCGTATCTTCCGTCAGTTGACGATCTGTCCACCAGATTCCCGTTGAAGTCATATGTCTTTACCGCATACTCAACGGGAAGTTCTGTGTTTCTTCTGTTAAGGTGCGGAATTATATCTACAATTATTTTTATATCCAGTAAGTGAGCTCTTTTTATAAGTTTTTTAAGAGCTTCATCTCCGCCGATTGAAGGTTCAATTTTTGTAAGACTCATAGGGGAGAAGGGGGACGGTGACGTCGCTTCGGGAGCCCAGTCCTCTCTATTGGATCCGCGCTGCTGCACTCCTAAAAGATATATTGAACTGACGCAGTATCTCTCTTTCAGGTCTTCCAGGTGGCGGGTTATGTCAAAAAGATTTCCTAAACGGATAACTTCTCCGTTTTCGTTGTAGACTAATCCCGGGTTTCCATCATTGTCACGCCAGTAGACTTTTGTATGCCCGTGAATGTCTACAAATACTTCAAGAATTATCTCCCCCTGGAGATTCGGTAGAACATTAACCCGTCCCGAAGTACTCTGTTCTGTGATCCAGGACATCTCTTTGTCGCCCCGCAGGACAACGCAGAAATCGTAATGCCCGTATTCCGTGAATTTATATATTGCGTTGTAGCTTCCAGGGTCTGTTTCGGTAAGAGATATCTCTTCCGCCAAAATATTTTTTTCTGTCTGGAATCCGCTGCTGATATCATTTTTGTATATTCTCAGGTAGAAGGCTTTACCCTCTTCCGGCTGTTGCAGATTGAAATTGAAACTGTATTCGTCGTTAACTGATAAATTTACAAACTTTGTCGCCAGGGGAGCATCAAATTCTTTAGGAGACAGAACTCTGTCGAGAACAAGATTTGCCCTGTTCCGGACTTCGTGTATGTCGTGGCCTGAAGCTGATACGAGAAGTTTTATAATTTCACGTAGAGATTCAGAATCATGCCCTTTTTTATACTCGCGCGCGTAGTATTCGAGATCTTTCATCCCGTCGATGTTTACATCATAATCGAAGTTCAGTTCATCATTGCTGATTCTGCAGTTCAGTTTGCGGATAAGTTCATTTTTTTTCACTTCGCTGAATTTTTCTACAGCGGCCGCGGGGAGTTCCTGTTTGTATTTCTCTTCAGAGCTGGAAGAGTATTCTATTACCGCGTCAACAAGCGCCTTTATTAGTTCAAATGACTCCGGCGGATACATCGTGGAGTGGGAAAATCCTATCTCAATGGCCCGCTCTTCCACTTCAAGTAGAAATTTAAACGCTTCAAAGAACTTCAGATCATGCCTGTTATTCCATTCGTTCAGGGCTTCAAATGTTTTAAGCCCAAGATATATTGTGGGAACCTCCGCCCATGCCGGTCCCTGTCCCACGTGAGCGATAACTGTTGTAGCCTTAGATATATGATGAAAGGTAGCTTTACCGGGGAGCTCCTGTACAAGAACTATCCTTCTTGTTCCGATCAGTCTGTTGCGGCTCGCGGCGGCTCCTCTGTGAAAGAGCGCTAGAGAGTTTATTATCCTTCCGAAGAGCCTTGTATCTCCCGTCATCTTCTCTCGGAATGAACCGCTCAGGTCTCTATAACTGTCGAGTATGGTATTAGCCATTTCAAAGAAGCGTTCTCTGAAAAGTTCAACCGGGTCACCCGCACTGATTCTTTCAATTATATAAGAATCTGGATAAAATTCAAAACATCTCCCTTCGACATAGGCAGCCGATATGGAATTTTTGACAGCTTTGTCTGTAATAAGATGTTCGTCAGATATTTTAAATCGGCTTAGACTGGTTAAAGTGCTGTTTTCCAATATTCAGTTCCTCTGAGAATTTGATCTGCTGTGATAAAAGCCACCCCACCCGAAAAGGTAAGTGTAATCTTCGCCCCAACGAGGGAGCGCAGGCTGATTGTTTTGAATAAAAAAGTCTTTTATTAGATATATGATAATTAAATCCCCATGAAAAGCAAGCAGAAACATTGGAAGAGGAAATAATTTATACAGGAATACTTTATAACTGTCCATAAACCGAAGGCTTTTGTCTCTGAATCGCGTGGTGGGGGGCAATTTCATAACTGGTTTTTTACAAGTCACTGATCTCGCCGCTCTTGCGGGTAAATAATCTACAAGTAAGCGTTTACTTTAAAAGTGATATTGTTTGACGTTTTGATATCGTCATTAATTCATTATTATGATTGCTTTGGGGATTTAATATGTATCAATTGTGGTAAATTTATTTCTAATTGTGTATTGACAATAAAGTCAGTTTTTAAAATAATTTTGAATTGATAAACCGTAAAAAATTAAATTTGGAAAAGGATTTTTATGTTTATAAATGTTATTAATCTTTTATTTGTATTATCTGTCGTTCAGATTGATTCTCCCGGGATCAATTCTATTAAAAATATGACAGTATCTCAAGGGCTTTATGATGATAGAGTTGTTCTTGAATGGGATAAGACTGAGAACATTTCATATTCCGTTATGCGTTCACATTTCAAGACAGGTGATTTTAAAATTATAGCTGAAACATCAGATCAGAAATTTGAGGATAAAGATATTGTGAGAGGGATCAAATATTGGTACAAGGTGATCCCCTCATCGGAAAAACCTCTTGATAAAAAAAATCTAATTACTGAGGAAGAGTATAGTTTAACTTCTGAACCTTTGCTTCCGAACTCAGCAGTTAAAGGTCCGACTTCAGATAACGGGGAAGTGAAAAGTGCCGGCGGAGACATCAAAACTGCTGAAAAAGTTAAGAATGAAGTGGAGGGTGTTCAGCCCGGGAGCAATTATTCATATTCCGGGTATACCTCAATAGAAAATTCAATTAGTTTGAAACTCCCCGATTTGATGAAATTAAAGACTGGTAAACTCAAAACACCATCTGGTGCAGTAGAAAAAAAGAGACAGAAAACAATTCTGGATTATTTAAAAAAGTATTATATGAACCCTGTAAAGTTAACTCTTTTTATGACTGCGGCAAAGCCCTATATTGAGAGAGGAGAGCTCGGCATTTTTACAGATTGTGATATTTATGAAATAAAAAAAGAACTGAATCAGATTATTTTCTATGGTAAAGATTACAATTATATGGTAGTTTTTGAATCAAAAAAAATTATCAAAATAATATCGGAGAGTGGTGAACCAGATCTTGAAAAGACACTCGTTAAAAATTCAGATATGTTCTGTCTGGCGAATGGGAAATCTTTTATTGTTGATAACACCGGCAGTACCAGACTTGTTAATACTTACGATGCCGTGGGAATTTCAACGGGATATGTTAAACACGATAGCGAGTGGAGATACAGGACTGTTATGACTGCAACATCGAGATCTGATCTTAAGGATAAGCTTAAAAATGCTTCCAGCAGTAATAGTAATAGTGATTGATGAATTCAGCTGAATTTAATTTTTTATATTTTTCGGTTTAGGTTTTGCTGTTGTTTTTTTTACTGCTATTCCTGTTTTTTTCACCGCGGTTTTGATTTTAGCCGCTGTTTTTGGCTTAATCTTTTTACGGGATTCGATTTTTTCTTTAGCTGGCGTGACGCTGTTGTTTAAATCCATTCGGATAAATTTTCCGTTTTCAAGATGGTAATGTTCATCTGCTATTTCTATTAGACTCTGATCGTGAGTGACCAGAATTACTGCCATGTTCTCTTCTGTTTTTAAACGAACAAAGAGATTTTTAATTTCTATGGCAGTAACTACATCGAGATTACCCGTCGGCTCATCGGCTAGTATAAGTTTCGGGTGATTTATTATTGCTCTTGCTATGGCAACTCTTTGTCTCTCCCCGCCTGATAAAGTCATCGGTTTCTGGTTTAGAATACCTTCTATATTCAGGAGGCGAGCAAGATCTCGAATC
>JBBRFT010000214.1:0-6573 GCA_038241375.1 Spirochaetota bacterium | reverse complement strand
TAAAGTCCCCCTCCGGGGGATTTAGGGGGCCGGGCATTCGGTGTTGCAAAATGATGCGGAAAGTAAAAGTCTGAGAAGGTGAATATGAAGATTGTGCTTGTTGATGATCACCCTGTCGTAAGGAAAGGGCTTAAGAGTATCCTTGAAGAGGATGCCGGTTTCACAGTTTGCGGTGAAGCTGAAGATGCCAATACCGCGATAAAAGTGATTTCAGAAACGGAACCGGAACTGGTTATTGTTGATATAGAACTGAAAGGAAGTATTGACGGGATAGAACTGGTCGCTGCTATAAAAGTAAGATTCCCCAATATAAAGATGCTTGTCATGTCAATGGATGACGGAACTTTATACGCTGAAAAATCGATTAAAGCGGGAGCGAAGGGATACATCGCTAAAGCAGAAGCTGCAGAGAATATTATGTCAGCAATTGAAGCGGTTATGGAAAATAAAGTTTATCTAAGCAGTTCAATTTCAAATAAAATAGCAACAAAACATATTTACGGATCACAGGATGGTAAGAAGATAAATATACATCTTCTAAGCGGACGGGAACTGGAAATATTTCAGCTTATCGGGAAAGGCTATAAGCGAAATGAAATTGCAAAAAGACTTAACATCAACATAAACACAATGGAAAGTCATCGAAGAAAAATCCGCGAGAAACTCTTAATCGAAAATTCATCGGAACTTACAAAAATTGCGGTACAATACGCGGCAGATGAAAACCGGTAGATCCGCCCCCACTGGCCTCTGGCCATCTCCCCCATGAATGGGAGGAGAAGAGATTCGAAATGTTTCGTGTACCCCTTTCTCCCATTCATGGGGAAAGGTGCCCGCCAGGGCGGATAGGGGCGCATATTATTCTTGACAATACCCCGACTCTCATTTCCAAATTAAATTCATTATAACCTCTCATAAAACATTCAACGGGTAATTATATGGCTCTTAATAGAGATGAAGTAAATGAACTTATAAAAAAGATCAGGGACAGATATAAAGAGTATTCAGAAAAACATAATCCGAAATGGTTTGATATAAATGCGTTTGATGAAAGACTTTCGGCAGCCATTAAAAGCAGAATGAATATGGAAGGTTTTATTCTGGCGGAGATATCGAATTTCGAGAAACTGAAAGATCGCTATGAGAAAAAAAAGAAGGCTAAGGAAAACAGCTTCTCTAAAGAGGTGGATAAAATTCTCGAAGAGAATACTGCCCGTATAAAAAAATACCCTCAGATTTTTTTTCACCATGGATGCGGCATGGAGATATCATATCTTTACGGAGCTCTTTCGTTTTTCTCTACGGATATATTCCCTATTATGAGAATTGTTATTGCCGACAGCAGGTTGAAGAACAGTATCAATTCTCTGGAGGATAGACTTTTATTCCTGGCGGAACCGAGAGGTAATATCCATCCCAAACGGATAGCGGACCATATTTTAATGCTCAATAGAAATGGAGTAAGAGATCTGGAAATCGAAAAGGACAGCAATGATTATCTTAAAGAGAGTGCTTTTTTTCTTCATGATATTATTGATTTTTGTGATGGCATAATTGATTCAGGGAGAGATGAGTGGAATTACCCTGTAACTTTTGAAAAACTTTTTATTGAAGAGGAGAGGAAGAAGCGTGTAATCGATTATTTTAGAGAACTCACGGGTTATGGTGCAGTGTTTAAAGTTAAAGAGTTTGCCGCTGATATAATTAAAGATTTCAGGCTGGGAGCTTTTAAAAAAAATGGTTAGTCTTTTTTTATACAGATAAGAGTGATGTCGTCATTCTGTGGCCGGTATCCGTTAAATTCGTAAAAATCCCCGAGACAATGGTGAAGAGTTTCGATTGAAGTCATCTTTTCGGCTCTTTTAAGGCTTTCGACCACCCGGTTCAGACCATACATGCTGTTGTAATCCTGAGAGTGTTCCTCTATCAGTCCGTCTGTATACAGAAACAGAATGTCACCTTTCTCCATGTTTATTATTTCATCATTATAGGTTTCGTTTTCAAATAGACCAATCACCGGACTTCTGCTTTTAGTAAGGGTTATCTCAAGGTCTTTGTCTCTCCGTATTATTGCTTCGGGGTGACCCGCGGATAGAAATATGATAGTGTTTGTGTCAAAGTATATCTGTATAATCTGAGCCGTACAGTAGTACCGAAGTTCCATCAGATCAACCGCAAGCTGAGAGTTTATCTCTTTAACAATTTCAGAAGGCTTCTTCCCCGGAGAGGATTTTTCTCTGAACATTGTTCTAATCTGATTACCCACGTAGGATGAAGCAATTCCATGCCCCGAGACATCTCAAAGAATAATCTGGTAGATGTATTCATCAAGATAAAATCCGTCAAAGAAATCACCCGAGAGTTCCTGAGCCGGCATGAAGGAGAAGGCTGTGTCGAATCCATGAACCTTTTTAAAATCCGGAAGTTTTGAAACTTCGAGTCTTCGGATAATATCTATCTCTTTCCTGTACTCTTCATTTTTGCGAGCTAGTTCACCCTGTGAAGAAATTCTTTCGTTTAGGAGATTAGTATAATCGAGAAAGAGTGATATTACCTCCTTGTCATTCTGAGAAAAAGGTTCCAGACGCTCAAGCAGTATGTAACCGTAAATATCGTTGTTGAATTTTACAGAAAATACGGTATTGTAGAATTCAATATCCCCTTTTTTTGTTTTAAAGAATTTAATTTCATTTTTAATATTATTGAAAATAGATCCTTCTTTTTCAATATCTTTAAAAGCGATTACGGGGATATTTTTTACAATCTGTTTCTGAATTATACTTAATGGAATACCCCCTTTGACCTTAACAATTTCGATGTATGTTAAATCTATCATAGAGATGAGTATTTCCGCGCTTCTCAGCGTCTCCTCTTTGTCTTTGGCCATAATTCCGCTGTTGACGAAATTACTCAGTTTATAAAGCTGAACATTATGGTCAAGCTGAGTCTGGTAGGCATTGCGCAGATTATCCCGCACGGTTATTATATGTTTTATTATACGGATTTTAGAAACAAGTTCATATTGTATAAAGGGCTTTCGTATGTATTCGTCGGCACCTGATGAATACGCTTTTTCAATTGTTTCTCTGTCGCTTCTTGAAGTAAGCATAATAAAAAAAGAATCACGGAATGCAGCGTTCTGTTTAAGCTCACTGCAGAGATCAATGCCGTTACCGTCTTCAAGAGTTACATCCAGCAGGAAAATATCAGGAATAGAGTTATTCAGTATACTGAAAAATTCCTGTCTGTTTCCGGCAAGCATAAGTTCTCCATGATCTTTGAGAGTCATTTTAATGTACTCTCTCGCCACAGGATCATCATCCAGCGCTAAAATTTTCAGAGTTTTACCGTAAATTGAATTCATTATTATTTTATCAGTTTATCGAATTTATACAAAATATAGCATTTAACAAGTGATTTAAACCATTGTCATTGCGAACAAAGTGAAGCAATCTGTTTTGGGAATATTTATTCCATTATATAAAACAGGCATTTTACAAAACAGACTGCCACGGCATTCCATGCCTCGCAGTGACATTGTTTGTACTAATTCATTCGTTAACTGCTATAGTTATATTATAATACAAAAATTAGAGATTTGCAAACTTTATTTAATTATTATAGGTTAAAAATAATTAAATAAAGTTAGGTTGTACCAAATTTCCCCCCTTTCCTTATCAAGGGGGGTTAGGGGGGATTTGTGTGGGTACGCCGACTTCCTTGGGTAAGGAAAGGGGGTTTTTATGATGGGCAAATACAAGAATAAAAGAATTTTAACTGATTTTATTTATTTGACATATAAAAATTCAGAATTATTCTGTGCGGAGTTATAAAAAAGGGGCATAAATATTAAATGAAAAAAATCGTCCGCCTAATAATGATTTTATTACTCTCTCTGTCTGGCATAATTATCTATGTAGAAAATTCTTATGCTGCTGATGGAACAGCTCTGTTCAGCGAAGCATTATATTTTAAAAATCTAGCTCTTCAGAGTGAAAAATCTGAAGATAAAAATATGTATCTTGATAAAGCTATTGCAAAACTTGAAGAGGCCGCAAAATATGATCAGGGGCTGGGGAGAGTTTATTATCATCTTTCAGAAATTTATTTTCTTAAGGGCGATATAGCTTTATCTGAAAAATACGCTCGGACCGCTATAGAAAAGGAAAGCAATTATTTCCCTCCATACAACAGGCTCTACGGAATAATGATGGAGCGTAAAGAGTATCCGGAAGCCGCGGCTGTTATAGACAAATATCTTGCTGCAGATCCTGATGATCCCTACGCGTTATATCTTCTGGGTGTTCATTACTTTAAATATCTTAATGATATCGAAAAATCCCTCAAATATTTTGAAAGAGAAATATTCATTTCAAAGAGCAGGGATGTTGCACCATACTATCTTGAAAACTCTTACTATAATATCGGATATATTTATTTTTCAAAGAATGATAACGCGAAAGCGTTTCTATATTTCAGTAAAGCTTATACTGTAAATGAATCGAATAATAATACTGTTTACATGTTAGCCCTTTCCGCCTTCGGATATTACAATCTGCCAGATGCTGAAAAATATTCTCTCATCTACCTGAATAAAATTCCCGGTGAAGTAATTATGGAATATGTTCTCGGATCTGTTTACTATATCAACGGGAATAGCAAAGCGCTGGAATATCTCTCATCTGTAAAAAGATCCCGTACATTTGAGGGTCTCGTAGCTATGGGACTTTATTATGAACTCACAGGTGAAAATTCTAAATCTGAAACCATAATAAACTCCATACTTAAACATCGGGAGGATCTTATTTCTCCATATATCGCGGCAGCAAGGCTAAAGCTTCGAGGGGACGATAAAGCAGATGCTTACAAATCTCTCATTTCGGCAGGAACTATCTGTTTCCGGAATAATGTTTTCGGCGCTGCAGAGAATCTTTTCTACAAAGCACTGGAAATTAAAACAAGTGACAATAGCGATGTATACTATTTCCTGGCCAGATCACATGAAGAGAATAAAAATTATTCCATGGCAATAAGCTACTATAATAAATATTATAGTTATTCCAAAGAGAGCAATATACTGGTGCATATAGGTTATATCTATGGAATGCGGACTCAATACAAGAGAGCTTATGATTATTTTCTGAAAGCAGTGAAGAGTGATCCTGAAAATCCCGGAGCATATTTTTTCTGGGGACTTGTGCAGATCTGGGAGGGCAAAAATAGTGCAGCAAAGGACAATATTCTCCGGGCGATATCCATTAAGAATGATGAAGAGACCTATTATTTTTATCTTGCAGTTGCTTATGAAAAACTCAACCAGATTGATAAATCGATAGAAAATCTGAAGCTCGCCATTAATTATAATAAAAACAGCGGGCGATCGTATAATTACCTCGGTTATCTTTATGCCGACAAAAACCGTGATATAGAAGAGGCCCTTACTCTGGTGCAGAAGGCGCTTGAAATTGAACCGGAAAATGGAGCATATCTCGATTCTCTCGGCTGGGTTTATTACAGGAAAGGTGATTATTTATTAGCATTGAAAAATCTTCTCCTCGCCGAAGAGAAGCTCGATGAATCCGGCACGCCCGATTCTGTGGTCTATGACCATCTTGGTGATACTTATCTTAAACTTGATAATAAGATTAAAGCTCTGTTCTATTGGGAGAAGTCTGTGAAGCTAGAAAAGAATAGCGCTATTGATAAAAAAATTAAGAAAAACAGAGAACATAAAAATGATGAATAAATTTTTTTTAATTCCATTCCTTATTTTTATTATTTCAGGCTGTTCTACAATTCAAAAACCGGAATTGAATGAGGCAGAAAATCTGAAGGCAAAGGAACTGCTGACTATAATCCAGGGAATTAATGATTCAACTCCGGAAACAATATCCTCTGCATTTAATGTCGATGGAAATAACGGTGAGAAAAAATTCCGTTTTGAAGGTAAAGCCGCGTTCAATAAAAAAGGGTACTATAAATTAACCGTACTCGATTATATTTTTCAGAGTCCAATTCTTGAAGCCTTTAGAGATCTGGATAGGCTCTACTTTTACTACCCGACGGAAAACAAGCTGCTTGTTGATGATATAAAAAAAATTGATCTCGAAGGGTACACCGGTTTTAAAGTTGAGTTTAATCTGCTGTACACTCTCTTTACGGGAGGAATTCCTCTGATCAGTGATTCTTCTGTTTATAAATGTCTGTATGATGAAAAAGAGAAAGGGTATAATCTTATTATTCAGAATGAAGATTTTTTCCAGAATATTTTTTTCAAGGATAATGTTCCTGATAAAATTTTAATAGTTCATAAACTGAGCAGGCATAAAGCCGAGATATATCTGAAATCAATGATAAAAAAAGATGAGAGCATTTTCTTCAGAAAAATTAAAATAGTAATTCCTGAATTGAATATAACTGTTAATGTGGATTTTACCAGACCGGCACTCAATACATCTGTTAAAATCGAAAAGTTTAATCAGGAGAAAATTCCGAAAAAGGTTGAGGTTGTGATTGTTAATTGAGGGGAGAGTTAGGGAATAATATACCCGCACTGCGGACTCTGTCGTCCCG
>JBBRFT010000213.1:0-6606 GCA_038241375.1 Spirochaetota bacterium | reverse complement strand
GCTTACAGCCGGTCGAGGATAAAATCTCTATAACCCTCTCCCGGGCTTTGTCAGGGAGAGGGTGGCCGGCTATTCAGCTCGGCCGGGTGAGGGCATGTCAATCATCGAAGAAAAAACTTTCAGTTTTATTATCTGCCGGATTTTCTTCACTGTTTTTTTCAAAAAGTTTCGGAGCATTTTTTACGCTCATTGTTTTTTTATCTCTTATGATGAGTTCTTTGATGTTCGATAGTTTCCCGTGAAGTCCGTCGCATTTACCTTCAGGTTCTGTTCCGGGTAGAAAGTATTCGTTTTTTCCTGGACAGTTTCTCTCTGCAAGATCGCCGGATATGGAACAGATTATTTTTTCTGATACACCGGAGGGTTTGCCGGGAAATTTTGCTATGCCGCGAGTTTTGTAGACCTCATTCATAAATGATCCCCATATAGGTGCAGCAACTGACGCACCGCTCTGTCCGCTCCCCAGGGAATATTTTTGTGACTCACATCCCACCCATACAGCCGCGACTATATCCGGAGTATAGCCGATGAACCATGCGTCTCTGAAGTCGGTATTGGTTCCGGTTTTGCCCGCGCACGGCAGTCCGAATCCTGCAGCACGTCTTATGGCGTACGACGCGGTTCCGGAATCTACAACATCTTTCATCATACTTGTCATTATAAATGCTGTCTGTTCCGAAACTGCCCGTACAGATTTAATTTTTTCTGTATTGTTTAATATATTGTTTCCGTATCTGTCTTCTATTTTTATTATTGATATTACCGGGACTGACATTCCTCTGTTAGCATATACTGCAAATCCCTTAGCCATTTCAAGAGGTGTAAGTTCCGTCGTTCCGAGAGAGAGTGTCGGGTCCAGCTGGAATCTTTTGTAATCCGCTCCGGTGAGGCTGGAGGCGAGTTTCGCTATGCTCTCCCCGCCCGTCAGATCATAAATTTTGGCCGAGACTATGTTCAGTGACAACGATAGTGCTCTGCGGGTAAGTACTCTTCCTGAATAATTTTTGTTGTAGTTTGATGGGGTCCATGATTCTTTATTACCTCTATATGTGAGAGGGGAGTCGTAGAATGGAGTAGCTGCTGTGATTTTACTATCTTCGATAGCGGCTCCGTAAACAAAGGCCTTGAATGCCGAACCCGGCTGTCTTCTGCTCTGTACCGCGCGGTTCAGCTGATTAACGGGATTAAATGTACTCCCCCCAACCATTGCAAGTATTCCCCCTGACGCCGGATCTATTGCAGCCAGCGCCCCCTCTACTTTCGACAATCTGAAAAGATTATCATAGGCATCGGAATGTTTTGTTATGATATTGTCCTGTTTCTCCACTCCGGTTATTATAGATATCAGTGAGAGCTCATCGGCAATTGAAGAGAGCAGTTCTCTGTTGAATCTCACCGTTTGTTTAATGTATTCATCTTTAAGATTGGAATTGATTTTTGCTTTTACCGCGGCTTTATCTGCAAGTGCAGTATCTATTTTTAATATCTCATATCTGTTAATCGAAGAGGAGTATGTATTCTGCCGCTCTAGAGATTTTTCCATAATCACTTCTGCAGCTTTCTGGTAATCGAGATCGAGAGTGGTGTATACTTTTAGTCCCCCTTTGTAAACGGTATCCTCTCCATACTTTGTAATCAGTTCGCGTCTTATATATTCCGTAAACCACTGAGCTTCCCCTGCGCTCTCTTTTCGTATTCCCGCATCTTGAAATTCAGTTTTAATTCTGCCGGTGTAATTCTCCCAGAATATATTAAACTTATCAGCAGCTTCCTGTTTACTGATATATCCCGAAGAGATCAGGTTGAAAAGTATTCCAAGAGACCGGTCATGTGCTGCCGCTGGATTTTTCAGCGGTGAATATCTGTCAGGTGCAGAGGGTATTCCTGCGATGAGAGATGCTTCAATTATATCTATATCTTTAAGCGGTTTCTGAAAATAGAATTCTGCCGCGGCACTAACACCGTAAACTCCGTGACCGAGATATATCTGATTAAGGTACATCTCTAGAATCTGATCCTTGGAATACTTTTTCTCGAACTCCCTTGCAATGAACAGTTCAATCAGTTTCCGTTTAACACTTTTCTCTCTCCCTGCAAAAAGCTGTTTTGCCAGCTGCTGCGTTATTGTAGATCCTCCCTGACTGAGAGAACCGCTGATGATGTCAATGAAAAGCGCCCTTGCTATACCACTGAGATCAAAACCGCTGTGCATATAAAATGAACTGTCCTCTGCCGCAAGAAATGAGTTAATGATGGTTTCCGGTATCTCTTCCATTTTGACATAGTTTCTGTATTCATCATACAGGTGTGATATGAGAACTCCCTTTTTGTCGTATACTGCGGTAGCAAGGGGCTGCTGTATATTTCCTGAATCACGGAACAGGTTATAGCTGACATTATAAGCATATATGATATAGAAAAAAGGTGTGAAAATCACCATGAAGATTGTTGTGTATATAATTATATTTCGTTTTATCATTAAAAATTCTCTTGCAAAAGCCGGTATATTTATAAATAATCAGGAATCGATATTGAAATTCTATCTACTCATAAACTGATGGTATATCTCCTCCGCGCCTTCGGTGCGGCGGAGAGCAGTTTTACTATTGGTTTTGAGTAGTTTCTTGTCTTTATAATCGGTTATTTCTCTTTGAAAGTTAAGCATGGAGTGTTTATTGTGAAAAATCTTGTTGGTATTCTGGCGGTTATTTTTATAAGTTTACCCCTTGCCGCTGATTTGGGGGAGGGTGAGCTTTCCGGATATAAGTCTCTATTCATGAAGAAAATCATTTCGGGCAATCCAGGAAGAGAGTCCGATATACGGAGATGCATGGATGGTATTATTAAAGACGGAAGCGCCGGAGTAAGGCTGATCGACAAGTTCGGGCTTTTTCTGTATGACAGCAGGCGAAACGGCCTTGCTCTGGAGAGAATTAAATTCCTCCGTGACGGTCATTTCTATGTCTTTATGATAACTCTCAAAGACAATTCCGACGGTGGTCTTTATAATCTTTATCTTGAATACAGTTATGACTCCGGGAGAGGGGCTTACTCTCTTACGGATATCTCATTCTCAATGGTCTTTGCGGATAAGATAAAATCGGTTTCTGAATTTTTCGGAGGGGGCTGAAAAACATAAATCCCCCCGTTCTACTGTGCGAACATCCCACATTTTTTAAAGTAAACCAATCGTACATCAAATTGTTGGACCCCCAAACCTCCAATGTCATTAAGTTAAGAGCTTAAAGTTTCACAACAGCCCCCCAAACCCCCCGGAAGGGGGCTTAAAGACTATATTGCACCGAATTATAATATACACCAAGAGTTTGAAGTCCCCATCCGGGGGATTTAGGGGGCCTTTGAGTTATGGGTACAAGTTAGTTTAACAAAGGGGGGATTTAATTATAATTACAACCCTTTAAAGGCTCCCCCGATTCTTTCCAGCCCTTCTGCCAGTACAGACTTCGGGCATGCCAGATTAAACCGCATGAATCCAGCACCTTCCGGACCGAATACATGTCCAGGGCTTGGAGCTACTCCTGCTTTTTTAACAAATAGATCATCAAGCGGTTGAGGTTTTATTTTATATTTTCTGAAATCAACCCATGCAAGATATGTCCCCTGAAGTTCGGATATTTTAGCGCATGTCAGTTCATTCGTGACAAAAGTTTTCAGCAGTTCGAAATTTCCCTGTACATAGGTAAGCATATCATCGAGCCATTCCCCTCCGTGATTGTATGCTGCTTCCAGTGCGGCCGGTGCAAAACTATTCGGTTCGAGTATGCCGGCGCTGTGGATTGATTTTTTTAATTTTTTACGTTTAATTTCGTCGGGGATAACAATATTTGATACCTGAACACCTGCAAGATTGAATGTTTTACTCGGGGCGGTACATGTTATTATATTGGTGTTAAAATCTCCCGCAATAGTGTGTAGCGGGATATGTTTGAATCCGTTGAAAGTAAGATCACAGTGAATATCATCGGATATCAGAAGAATATTATTATCACTGCATATTTTTATTATCTCGCGGAGTTCATCCTCTCTCCATACTCTCCCAACAGGATTGTGCGGAGAACAGAAAATCATCATTGAAGCGGATGGATTTTCCGCCTGCTTTCTCAGATTGTCAAAGTCGATTTCGTATGTTCCGGCTTTGTTCTGGCGGAGAGGGTTGTTCAGTATACGTCTACCGTTGTTTTCAATTACTCTCATGAAGGGATGATATACAGGCCTCTGGATAATTATCCCGTCACAGGGGTCGGTAAATGTCTGCACAATAAGATTAAGTGCCGGGACAACTCCGGGAGAATAGAGTATCCAATCTTTTTCAATATCCCATCCATGTCTTCGAGAGAACCAGTTTATCACAGATTCGTATGTAGAATCCATGTATGTTGAGTATCCGAATATTCCATGTGCTGCTCTTTGCGATATTGCGTCAATTACAGCTTGAGGAGTCCGGAAATCCATGTCAGCTACCCAGAGCGGAAGTAGATTCTCTCCTCCGAAAAGTTTATCACAGTGGTCCCATTTTTCGGAACCAGTATTTTTTCTATCGATTATTGTCTCGAATATCTCGGGCATGTTGTTCTCCTCAAGTTTTATGTAAGTGCAGACTTTTTATTTTACAGCAATTGTTTCAATTTCTATTAAAGCTCCCATGGGCAGATCTTTTACAGCAAATGCCGCGCGTGCCGGGAACTCATTTGTATAGAATCTGCTGTAGACTTCATTCATTGCTGCAAAATTTCCGATATCAGAAAGCAGGCACGTGGACTTAACCACATCGTTAAATGTATAACCTGCCGCAGTTAAAATGGCTTCGATGTTTTTGAAAACCTGTTCGGTCTGTTCTTTAATTCCGCCCTCTGTAAATTTTCCCGTTGCCGGATCGAGTGGTATCTGACCGGATATAAAGAGCATTCCATTAGCTTCAACAGCCTGACTGTATGGACCTATTGCTTTAGGTGCATTTTCTGTATTTATTATTTTTTTCATATAATTATATCCTTATGCTGAATTTCGATCATGGGATCTTTTATTTATCAGATAATCGTGTAAATAAGTTTGTCAAGAATGTTACCGGATTTTTGTTTTAGAATTAATTTTATAAACTCACCCCCAGCCCCTAATGTCATTAAGTTAAGAGTTTAAAGTTTCACAACAGCCCCCCAAACCCCCTGGGAGGGGGCTTAACTTAATGACATTGCCGACCTCTCTCTTTGAAAGAAATAGAGGTGAGATTGTGCGCCGGGAGTATTTGATTTGCTTTTAGAAAATGTTTGCTTTGCAGTTTTTGTATTTTGCCGGAGGGTGCGGGTAGTGTTGCTCCGGCGGGTTTGCCGGTTTTATACAAATATGTTACATGACAAAGAGTTGACTATTCAGTATGGTCAGGAAAAGATTTGATTTTAAATTTTATAACATTTTTGAATTAAATTCCGGACTTTGTATTTTGTATAGTTTGTGAATAAAATGCTTAATCTTATTTTATCAGACAGAGTCGGCATAATGGGGGAACGAAATGATTTTGGAATATTTAAACGATGATACTACATTGGAATCCTTAATGGAAGATGTAAAGGGTCTGGAGGTGGATGTTCCAGAGGAGGATGATTATAGTCCTGATACGTGGCCTGAAATAAAAACAAAAAAATTTATCTCGACATATGAAAAGATAAAAGGACGCGACGGTTTGTGGCAGCTCAGCTTCAATAAAGGTATATTGTATCTGATACAGTTTAACATAGACTTCGATTCAAAATCAGAAAATGCCTACAACAACTGTATGGATATATGTAAAACAATCATGAAGATAAATAATTCCCTTCGCGGATTGAATGAATCATTGACCGGAAATTATCGCAGAACCTACCTGGAATTTAAGAGTGAAGTCATGTCTGACCGGGGAATCCCACATGGTCATTATATTCAGTTTGCGCATTATACATGGAAAAGCAGAATCAGATCGGCTTATCTCACTGCCGGATGTATCTGGCCCGATTCAATGACAGTGGAGTATAGAGAGGATCCGGTTACAGTCTGAATGTATAGCTAACGATTGAATCAGATCACTTTCACCTTAGGGTCAGCTAAGGGAGCCGCTATTAACGATGGCTGAACGGATCTGATGCCTATGGTTAATACCATGTCATTCGTTAAATGCTATAGTTAAAAGATATTGACTTTCCCGGTCGGCAGGTGTTAATTTAAATAAAACTTTTTAAACATGCGGGGGGAATATGTGTGATACTCTTATAGCATTAAAATCTACAACAATAAACAATGTGGCAATTTTCGGAAAAAATTCTGATCGTCCGCCGAACGAAGGACAGCATCTCGCATACTTCCCGATACAGGAGTACCCCGCCGGGATCAGAGTGAAATGTACATATATCGAGATTCCACAGGTTAAAAAAACAAATGCAGTTTTGCTGTCAAAGCCCTTCTGGATGTGGGGTGGCGAAATCGGAGTAAATGAACATGGTCTTGTTATTGGAAACGAAGCGGTCTTTTCGAAAATTCCCGCGAATAAAAAACCGGCGCTGCTTGGAATGGATATGCTCCGAGCGGCACTTGAGCGGGCAGCTAAACCTCGTGAAG
>JBBRFT010000212.1:0-6622 GCA_038241375.1 Spirochaetota bacterium | reverse complement strand
CCGGGAATTATCAAGCAACCCGTACCGATATAAATGCAGCATGGAGCGATCCGGTTCTATTACCCGGAAAATACGGATCCGAAAACCAATCACCTTCAACAAAACTGTATCGCCACGATATACAGCTTACCACATCCGGCGATCTGTATTTATGGGAATCACAAGATGGTGTAACAAAAAACAACATACTCCTTTATGGCAAAAAAAATGGAAGCGGTTGGGACCCTCCTGTCGCCATCGCGGGTACTCACGGCGACAATTCGCGCGGAGAAACTCAATTATGGGTATCACGTGATGAAACAAAACTGATTTTTAACAGACGTGGCGCTGATGCAAATACAACATTAAAGTATTTTTCGAGAGTTAATATAACTGATGCGTGGAGTAGCGAAACGAATGTTCCTCTCAACGGATTTGCAGATTCCGCCGGGCTGTCCGTATGGGGCGAACCGACATTTACTTCATCTGAATCTTTTATGCTGTTTATCCGATTCGATACGAGCGTCGGCTCGTGGCCATGCGATATTATGTATGCCGAGGGCAATTTTATAGACGGATACGGCCCACCGGTAAAACTTAATTAGTTCCAGGTGAATAATTCATCTTATACGTAGGTATCCATTTCCCAATTGCGTAAAACTGAGGTTTAACAATAACCTTTAACGATTCATCAACAAAACCAATTTTTCTACCAATTTGAATCGGATATAAATAAGTTGATTAGGCTAATACATCGGATGAGTATAAAACCAAGATTGAACAGATATATAACAATACTTTTATTGGTCTCACCGTATACGCCTCTTTTTGATATCAGACATTTTCGTTACATGAAACTACGTTAAACCTGCAGAGAGTTTGAGTAAAGGCTCTGCAGGTAAAAGAGACGGAATGAATTTTATCAGTAGATTCAACAAGTTGCAAACTTGACAAAATGTCCACTACAAGTCTCAGTTAATTAAATTTGCGCGACCCTCACGAGGATGGAAGTGTCGACGGTGACATGTGCTGGTCAAGAGAACAAAATACCGCAGTGCTTCGATATTATCAGCTGTATAGTACAGATAAACAGCAAGATCAATGTCTAGTTTCTTTAAAAAAATTTTACGAAAAAAAAGGCCCACCCGAAGGTGAGCCTTTAGAAAATTCACTACAACCATCACTCTCCGCATAACACGGGAAGCAATACAATTCATTCTCTTACAGATTCTCACCGCAAGCAAAACTTGCATCGTTGATTCTCATAAGAGACATATCTTCTTTCTTTATCGCTTCAGCATAAGACTTCGCTGTAGGAAGTACATTCTTGATGTAATACTCCGCGCTGAAAACTTTTCCCTGATAGAAAGCAACTTCTTTGTCTTCAGATGGAAGAGCAATAATTGCTTTCTTGTCTGTAGGATCAATTCCCTTAGCTTTGTAAATAGCCTGAAGTTTTTCTTCAGCAACACCGGCCATCCATAGATGGAGCCATGCAAGTGAGATACATCCAACCATGTTAAGGAAAGGATAAGCGTTTGTGATCGGAACCATAAACTTCCCTTCTTTACCGCATGATGCAAAATACATCCCCATAGCAGCCATAAGATCGATATATTCTTTAACGTCTTTTGACATATCTGCAAGTCTTGCATCACCTTTATATGCATCAAAAGTTTTATTCATTTCTGCAAGGTAATTCATAAACACCGCACCATTTTTCGCACCGAGTTTTCTTGCAACAAGGTCAAGCGCCTGAATACCGTTAGTACCTTCATAGAGAGAAGCAATCTTCATGTCTCTCATGAACTGGTGCATGGGGTAATCATTACAGAAACCGTATCCGCCGAAACACTGGATACCGAGCTCTGTTACTTTGAATCCCATATCTGTACCGTATGATTTACATACAGGAATAAGGAAATCCATGATGCCGGACCATTTATCAACTTCTTCACCTGAAGAAGCATGAGCTTTATCAAGACAGAGTGAACAGAGATAAACAAGAGCTCTAAGACCCTCAGCGTGAGATTTCATATACATAAGCATTCTTCTTACATCAGGATGCTGGATGATTGGAACATTTCCTGCTTCAGGATTCATCATATCTTTGATGTTTTTACCCTGAATTCTTTCTTTTGCATAAGCAAGCGCATGAAGATAAGATACAGAAGATGTACTTGCTCCCTGAAGTCCCATACCAAGACGGGCTTCATTCATCATCTGGAACATGATCTTCATACCCTGTCTCTCTTCTCCGAGAAGTTCACCGATACACTCCCCGTTATCGCCGAAACTCATTGAACAAGTTGCGCTTCCTTTGAGTCCCATCTTGTGCTCAATACCTGTACAATGTACATCATTCAGCTCACCAAGGCTTCCATCATCTTTAACTCTGTATTTAGGAACGATGAAGATAGAGATACCTTTAGTTCCAGCCGGGTCCCCTTCGATTCTTGCAAGAACCGGGTGAACCATATTTTTGAAAAGATCGTTTTCACCTGAAGTGATGAATATTTTTGCTCCGGAAATTTTAAAAGTTCCATCAGGCTGTCTTACTGCCTTTGTCTTTAATGCTCCAACGTCAGAACCTGCATCAGCCTCTGTGAGACACATAGTTCCGCCCCACTCCTGAGCATACATCTTTTCCATGTAAAGTTTTTTCTGTCTTTCTGTTCCGAAAGCATCGATCAGGTGAGCTGCACCAGCTGTCGCTTCAGGATAGAGCATAAATCCCATGTGGAAAGAATAGTACTCATAAGATGCCATACAGATTGTATAAGGCATACCCTGTCCGCCAGACTCAGGGTCTACACCCATTGTAAAGAGACCGGCATCGTTCATAATTTTATGAATGCCGTGGTACTGGTGAGGGATTTTTACGCTCCCTTTGTCAAATTGAGCTCCGCCTTCACTATCAACTTCCTGGTAGCATCCAAGAATGTGCTCTTCGCAGATCTGCTTTGTAAGATCCAGAGTCATTTCAAACATTTCCTGATCAAAATCAGCAAATTTTTCAGTCTGGGTAAGATCCTGTACTTTTAGAAGTTCAAAGAGTACAAACTTCTGGTCACGTGAATCAACTATACGATCCATAGAAAACCTCACTTAGTATTATAAGTTATGTATTTTTGCAGTAAAGCTGGAATGTATTACTTTCCATGAACCATCACCTGTCGAAGCTGATTCTGCTCACATTGCTAATCGGACAAGCCTGCTTTACTTTTTTATTTTAATTATTAAGATTTTGCCTTCCGCATCTATTACGGCAGATAAGACACTTAATAATCATTAATTCCCTATTTGAAATTCCAGCAGATTAAAATCCACAAAAATTTTGTTTTTGTGCAGAAAAATGGGCTTAAATGGTCAAAATTAGGGTTTTAAGCTGGTTAAAAACGGGGGCCAGAGCCCCTAAAAGTCAAAAAGAGGTCAGAGCCTGATATTTATTCATTTTTAATTAACTTTTCAAAACCATTATTATCTAATACTTATAGAATAAATTGACGGAAATCTGCGGTAAACCGGATTTAGCAGAGGAAAAAATTTCCGGAAAATAATATATTATCACCAGAATAGGAACTGCCGATATTTAGCATGAGATAACATCCGGTGAAATACAACAGCATCATAAGCCTTAAATGAAAAAAGAGGGAAACAGTATTGAACAATGAATGAAATTTCAACACTTAAACTAGAAGATATAATTGATATTTACAATGCTCCGAAGATCAAGGCTTCCATCGATAATCTCATATCACAGAATAAAACTCTTGTTATTATCAATCTAGAGAAAGTGCCTTATATTGATTCATCCGGTATAGGTGTGCTGTTATCAAGCATGAGAGACCTGAAGAAGAAAGGGGGGGATCTTAAAATTACAGGTTTATGCGCTTCCGTAAAAAAAATTCTGGAAATGTCAAATTTGTTATCCGTATTTAAAATATACTCAACAGAGGAGGAAGCTGCAGACAGTTTCAATGAACTGAAACCGCAATGAGATGATCGGCAGAAGAAATACTTTCAGAAAACTACCGGAACTTTAGAACTACAAAAAGCACACCTGAAAAAAGTATAAAATTAAGTATACCGAAAACTCTGAAAACAGGATCGGAAGAGATCAGTGAAGCGGGGAGCATTAAAAGAATAGAGAACCATATCCCTAATGCCCATGTAAGAGAGATGTCAGATGACGATTTCCGCTTCCAGATTTTATAAACAAGCGGGAAATTAAAAAGAGGCATTATTATACCTGCAGCCATACCTGCTATTGCGACTATCTCATAAAAAGATTCGGTCATAAAGATACCTCTTTCATTTTTTCAAATATATTAAACAACAGGCAGCAATTTACATCCAGCGGTACAGCACTTCTTCCGGAATAAAAGATTACGGAGCAACACCGCTGAAATCCTATATTTTCATCATAAATGAAATATACTCTGAAAATAAATACTTACTCGAACAACATACAGATATATAAAATGGATAAATACGTCAAATGGAAAAAGCAAACAGCTGAATCATATTCACGGTATAGTTTTCACATATTTTTATCTGCTAAGAAGGATTCATTCTAAATCGGTGAAAATTCATCTCATCCGATTTATATGCAGTCACTAACACTGCCTACATCAGCGTCGGGGATATATAATCGTCAATTTTTACACTAAAATACATGTTAATAAATTAATACTGAAAAAAAATATAAAAAATTTACATGTACATTTTTACGATTATGACAATTTAACAACTTATAAGAGTGTAAAATAATTATAGATAATTAAAATTCCCATGATTTTATTGTTAAATAAAATAACACTTTTGCGATTTTCCCCTGTAAAATGTAAAATTTTTTAAAATTAAGAAATTTAATCTCTCACCGGCAAACCAATTATGTTAATAAACTATTCACTGTTTTTAAAATGGATAGTAATATAATGCTTTACAAATTTAAGATTGTGAAAATTGTATATTTTTTATACAAAAATTTATAAAACTATAATTATCCCGATGGTATACCTTTATGATCACTCCACATATATCATTTCCATGGAAAACTTTTCTGGGAAGAGTCGTTGTCCCCACAGTGCTTACCATTGTATTATTTATTTCTGCTTTCTTTTTTGTAATTATCCCCGCTATCAGAGAAAACAGTATGGATAGAAAAAGAGAGATGATAAGGGAACTTACAACATCTGCCTGGAACATCCTTGCAAAATTCAACAATGACGAGCACAAAGGGATAATTACACGCCGACAGGCTCAGCATCAGGCAATTGAACAGATAAAAAATCTCCATTACGGGCAGCAGCTTAAAGACTACTTCTGGATAAATGACATGTCACCCCGTATGATCATTCACCCGTACCGCGCAGACCTTAACGGTAAAGACCTGAGTAATTACACCGACCCTGACGGCAAAAAAGTTTTTATGGAAATCATAAAAAAAATTAACGAGAAAGGTTCAGGGTATGTAAACTACAAATGGCAGGCCAATGATAACCCGTCAAACATTGTAGCTAAAATATCCTACGTCAAAGGCTTCTCTCCATGGGGATGGGTTATCGGTACAGGTATATACACCGAGGACGTTAACGCGGAAATTGACCTGCTTGTACAGAATATAATAGCTGTTTCAATTGTCATATGCATGTTCAATGTTCTGCTTTTCGTCAACATTATACGGGTAAGTTATCTGACGCACAAAAAACAGAGATCGGCCGAGCAGGAACTGAAAAAGACCAAATCATCTTTAGCTCTATCAGAAAAAATGGCATCACTTGGAACACTCTCGGCAATGGTTGCGCATGAAATAAACAATCCGCTTTCAGGTATACTCTCATATGCAAAGCTTTCGACAAAGTATCTTGAAAAGGGTGAACTTAACAAGTCTACGGTGGATTCAGTAATAAGCAACCTTTCTGTAATAGCAAGCGAGACAAAAAGGTGCGGAGAGATTGTAAAAAATCTTCTTCTCTTTGCAAAGCAGTCTCTCGGAGATGTACAGCCGGTTCACCTTAACGAAATTATCACACTCAGCACTAAAGTAATTGACCATAGCGCTAAAATGAAAGATATTGAACTTAAGACAGATCTCGATGCCGGTGATGACTCAATCCAGTGCGACCCTGGGTCTATACAGCAGATTCTTGTCTCATTGATTGTGAATTCTCTTGAATCATCATCACAGGGGAAACAGATAACAGTTAAGACTGACTACAAAAATAAAGAAGAAATTCAGATCCGGGTAATTGATCAGGGTCACGGAATAGACGAGAAGAATCTCCCTTTTATTTTTGATCCGTTTTTTTCCACAAAAGATTCAAACAGCAGCCTTGGACTGGGGCTCTCAGCTGTCTACGGCATAGTTCAGAACCATTCCGGAAATATAAGTGTAGAATCAAAAATCGGACGGGGGACAGAGTTTACAATCACGCTTCCCCGTACATATAAAGAAATTGATGCGGAATAAAATAGGGAGTTACAGGATATGAAACCTTCGGATATATCAATATTAATAGTAGATGACGAGGCGTCGATACGGGACGCACTTACCAAGTGGTTTGAACTTGACGGTTACCGCGTCAGCTCTGCTGAAGACGCAAACAGCGCCCTACTTAAGCTTCAGGAGGGTCCCTGG
>JBBRFT010000211.1:0-6638 GCA_038241375.1 Spirochaetota bacterium | reverse complement strand
TTTAAAAAGAAATGCGCCGTTTTTTTTAATGAACATGAGGAATTAATATTTCCTGCTACAGAGAACAAAAAAGATATAATATTATCTGAAGGTGTATCAGACAGCAATAATCTCTGGACAATACGGCTGAAAAAAAATCTTAAACAGAATAAACTGGCGGAACTTATAGGATGCTCACCGTCATATTTATCAAAAATTGAAAAAGGTCTTCAGGAGCCGAACAGTACTTTTAAAAAAAAATGTGCAAAAATTTTAAAAATTAAAGAGATGGAGCTTTTTCCGGGAAGTAAATCAGTTTAATGGATTACATTTTAATACATATAATAATTCTTATAATACTTCTAGCGATGTCCGCTTTTTTTTCAGGGGCTGAAACTGCACTTTTCTCTTTGAAGAAGGCGGATCTTCACAGGTTTGAAATATCAAAAAAGATCCGAGAAAATTCCATCGCAAAGACGATGAAGGAACCGGAGAAAGTTCTTATAACTCTTTTAATCGGAAATCTATTTGTAAATCTTTCACTTACCGCAATTGCAACAAATTTCATGCTGAGTTACTTCGGACATTACGGTCACCTTATAACAATAGCATTTGTAACACCTCTTATACTTATCCTCTCTGAAATAACACCAAAGATAATAGCCATAAATAACTACAGCTCTTTAAGTAAAAGTTTCTTCCCTTACGTAAATTTATTTCATAAAATTTTATCTCCGGTCAGATATTTTATTCTTTTTTATTCAAACATCGTAATCAGTTTTTTAAATCTGAATCTTCAGCACAGCAATCTTACTGAAGATGAGCTTGGACATGTTATAACTAGCGGCGAAAAACAGGGGCTGATTAATAAACAGGAGAGTGAAATATTAAAGAATGTGCTAAGGTTCACAAAAAAAGAAGCATCGAATATTATGTATCCGAGAAATCAGGCAATTTTTATTGAATACGATTCAACAATTGCCGATGCAATGACTCTGATACTTGACAATGAAATAGTAAGAATACCGGTTTATAAAAATGATCCGGATAATATAGTCGGCGTTATTGATTCAAGAGATATGATATCTTCATATGTCAGTAATAAAAAAAAGAAAATTAATAGATTTATCCGTCCGGTTGATTTTTTCCCATTTTCAAAAGATCTTAATGAACTGCTGAATGACTTTCTCAAAAAGAAAATACAGATAGCAATAATTGTTGATGAATACGGCGGGATCGCAGGAGTTGCCACTTTAAATGCTATTTTGTCAGCACTCCTCGGGAAAGATTTCGGGAAGTGGGAAAATTTTAGAAGAGATATGGTTAGAGATCTGGGAGACGGCAACTATATAGTGTATGGAGAAATGCAGCTGGATGAGTTTAATACTTTTTTTAATCTGAATTTAAACAGCAGTAATTCAGATACAATCGGAGGTTATATAATTGAAGAGTTGTCATCGATACCGGTAAAGGGTGATTCAATCAATATAGAAAAACTTGATTTAAAAATTAAAAGTGTCGTTAAAAGAACAATCAAAACCATTGAAGTTAAAATAACCGATGACAGCAGGTATATCTGATGTCTGAATTTTTCATTTACCAGATGATAATTGTTTTCTTTATGGTTGCTTCGGCATTTTTTTCCAGCATAGAAACTGCTGTTATTTCAACAAGAAGAATTTCTATTGAAACACTAAGCAAAAGAGGGAATAAAAATGCTATCAGAAGCTTGAAAATTCTTGATGACCTTGAGGACGCAATCGGTATGGTATTAATCGGAAACAATATTTCAAATATTGCGGCGACTGCATTTATTACTTATGTAGTAACCAAAGTTTATTTATATAATGATACACAGCTGTTGTTTGTAACAATAATTCAGACGATGATTTTTCTGCTGTTCTGCGAAATAACTCCCAAATTGGTATCCAAGGCAAATGCTGAGTCAATCTTAATGTTCTTTTCTATGCCGATTCTTTTTCTAATGATTTTTTTCAAACCATTAATCAAACTTGCACTTTTCTTCTCTGAAGCAATAACCAGTTTTTTCAATATTACACTCGGTGAGGTTTCCCCTATTAAAAGCCGTGATGATATTGCCACATTTATTTCAATCGGAAGAAAAGAGGGGATTATCAATGAAGAAAAAAACATTTATCTTTCAGAAATCCTGTCTTTCAAAAATGCTCATGCTTATGAAATAATGATCCCAACTGTCGATATTATTTTTGTAGACATACAGGATTCATATAAAAATATTATAGCTGTGATAGAAAAAACCGGATTTTCACGACTTCCGGTATATAAGACAAAAGATGATAATTTTATAGGATATATTTATTATAGGGATCTTTTAAAAAATCCAAACAGTAAAATTGAAGATATTCTTATTGAACCTGTTTTTATACCTGAGACTAAAAACGTATTTGATATTTACAATAAAATGCAAAAAGAGAGAATACCTCTTCTTTTTGTAAGCGACGAATACGGTAACACTTCAGGGATGCTTACATTTGAAGATATTGCAGAAGAGATTGTTGGAGAAATTCAAACTGATGATCACCCCATGGAAAAAATAATAACAAAACTTTCTGAAAAAAAATACCTACTGACTGGTCGTCTTGATATAGATTATTTTCAAAGGTATTTTAATATTGAAATTAATAAAAGACACTTCGAAACTCTCGGAGGATTTATAATGAGTTTAAGCGGGGATATACCCGAGAAAGGAGATCATGTGAAATTTAAAGAGTATGAATTTATAATTGAAGAGACAGGTTTAAGGACAATCGAAAAAGTTCTTTTCGTACTCCCAAAAAATATAAAGTAAAAAATCTACTGTTTCAGCATCGGTCCCAGATTATCTTTACCTCCGAGTATATGCATATGAAGATGAAAGACCTCCTGACCCGCAGCCTTTCCATTGTTAATAATTATACGATATCCCAGTTTAGGAAGATTTTTAATTTTTGCGATCTCTTTTGCTGCTGTAAACATAGCAGCTGAAATATCGGCATCATCTGCGGAAATATCATCTATAGATTCAATATGTTTCTTCGGGATGACTAATATATGTAGTGGTGCTTCCGGATTTATATCATTAAAAGCCATAACCATTTCATCTTCATATATTATTTGTGCAGGAATTTCTTTAGTCACTATTTTACAAAATATACAGCTCATGTAATTCAACTCCTTTCTGAAATATTATTTTAGATAATATTCGAATCAGCCGGTACTTCAATTTTATTGGGATCAATTTTTGATTCAATAATTCCGGGAATAGGATAAATATTATCATAGTTTTTCTCTTCATATTCCTTTAGACTATTTTCACCTGTTCCCAGATTTTTTTTTAGATTGGTTAGAATATAATCCTGTGTACTTATCTCTGTATTAAAGAGTTTTAAATTTGAATTTTTACTGTATATTTTCATTTGAAATTTTAAAATATCCGCATCAAAATAATCCTGATCAAATATAAAGGTAATTCTATTATTCTCTTTATCAGTTTTGTTCCATGTATGCTTTGAAATTCTGAATGATCCGTCAGGTTTAAGAACTGCAGTATCCCCAGATTTTAAAAATTCATTATAATCGCTGATATCAATTATTATATTATACTCCTGCGCCAGCATAAACATGATTTTCTTAACCGGAAATTTTTTAAAAAAAATCATAGCGCTCTCTTTCGTCTGTCCCGGAAGTATAAACTGGAACTCGGTAAAAAAGAATTTTTTATCTGGAAGTTTATTAATATTTTCTTTTGTATTAAATAAACAACCGGTAAAGAAAAAGAGTACGAAAAGTATTATAATAGGATTTCTTAACATTTTATTATTCATATCATTATCACCATAAAAATTTTAATAAAGCAGGCAGAGCTACGAATGTCCCGATTGACGACCCTATTGATGAAAAGAGAAATACCAGAAATATTCTGGTGAGCCTGTTGCTCCACCAGTCTCTTATTCTTAACGTGTTCCCATTCAGTTGTTCAAAATCTTTTATCCTCGGTTTGACAAGAATTGCCTGAACAAAAGCTGTTACCATACCTGCACCTATGGTCGGATTCAAACTTGTAATAGGTGCCGCAATGAAAGATACGACTATTGTTACAGGATGGGCTAAAGCCAGAACGGACCCGATTACAGTTAAAATACCGTTGGCCATGATCCACACAAAAATAAATTCTTTAGCAACACTCCCTTTACCGAAGAAAAATCCTGCTGCAAAAAAAAGCATTATTATCAAAGGAATAGTCCATGGAATTATTCTGCCGGAAATACTTTTAGGAGGTATGAAATCGATCTGATCCATAATTTCATCAGATATTGGTGTGCTAATGTTATTCAGTATCCCGGGTACGTGGCCTGCTCCTACAACTGCAATTGTAACATCACCTGACTTATGCTGAATCCCATGAGTCAGGTACAAGTCCCTCTCGTCTATAAGGACCTTTTTAGTTTCAGGAAGCTCTTTAGAGAATGATTCGACTAGGGCTTCGATAGCATCCTTCTTTTTTAAATCTTCAATGTTTAAATTGTCAAACTCTTCGTTTTCCGTAAATAACAGACTCCCCAGAAATTTAAATTTGTCTTTAAACGGAGTTAAGCGCCATGCTCTTTTAAGTGTTATTCCAATATTCCTATCTATAAGCTGCAGCTTGTAACCATGATCTTCTGCAAGATTTATGGCTCTTATAAACTCTTCTCCAGGTCTGCTGCCTGTTTTTTCAGATATTTTTTTTTGAAAAGATGAGAGGACAAACTGGCCAATAAAGAAAAAAAGCTGTTTCTTCTTTATTATTTCAAAAATATCCAGATCTTCATATCTCTTCTTCTGGGTAATACTCTGGAATCTCTGCTCATCAAGTTCAATACATACTGTATCGGGCTTAAATTCAATTATTTTATCTTCAACTAATTGCGCTGA
Source organism: Spirochaetota bacterium (assembly GCA_038241375.1). GTDB lineage: Bacteria > Spirochaetota > UBA4802 > UBA4802 > UBA5550 > WRGT01. Next base: position 1,724 of record JBBRFT010000211.1, on the reverse strand, counting down.
GTTTTCAGAAACATGTGCGGTCCCGATCAGGTATACAATTTTACCCGTACTGAAAGTGATTTTATGGACATTATTTTCAATTTCATCAATATCCGGTTTTATATAATTCATTTTTACCTTGTTTTAAAATATTAAAATTATTATGGAACAAAATCATTCACTATTTTTTTAATAATTCCGATTTTATTATTATCAAAAGTAGAGTATTTATGGCAATATAAAAAATTTATTTTTAAATTTTTGCACTTCATAATATGTAAAAAATAGAAGATTTAAGTTTAAATTTTAACTGCAAAATGTATTTAAATTGCATACCTAAAAAACATGTGGATAAAATCATTTTTTTACTTTAGAAATGTTTCTTCTGAATAAAAATGTTTACATATATTTTTTATTATGAATATTTAATAAATATAAATTTTACATTGCCGGAGTTAAAAATGGGAAATGATAAAGCATTTACAAACAGTTATGATTCAGCAGATAAAATTCTTACAGGTAAAATCCAGTTAAATTCCATGGGGAAAGATGATTCTAAGTCGATTTATGATTTAACCGTTGAAGGGTTAAAACTTTATCCTGACTATAGCGACTACATTCTTGATGCTTCAAACGTAAACGAAGTGACAGCCGCATCTTTCGGATATTTAATGAAAGCACTCGGTGCAGTTAAAAAAACTGCCGGATATATGATTCTTATCTTGACAGAAGATATATTACAGAAATTTATGATCACAAATCCTGAAATGTTTGATTTTTATGCAGTTTTTTTCAACACAGAAGATGCCGTAAAATACATTCGATCTAAAAGATAATAAATGGTAAACCATAATAATTATGTCATACTAAGTCTTTACGACTTAAAGCAGAATATGACACTGATAAAGACCGGCAATATTCCCGTATGGAGAAAAAATAAAACGGGACAATTTGTTATCGTTCCTCTGGAAAAGCTCGAGCAGTTTATCGGAGATAACGAGAAAACTGACATTGTATTTTTTATTAGTGAAGAGTGGAAAACTCTGGTCGGCACTGTCGATGAAGATGCAATCAGAAAAATGATAATCGGTCAGAACAGGATATCAAATGCGGGTTCTGAATTTTATCAGGAGAAACGAATTGAATTTCAGAAGATGACCCCCTCACAGCGGGATAAAAAATTCCAATCTGTTCTTGAATCTCTTCAGAGCATTGAGTCTTCTAAAAAAGATTTAAGTGAAGATCTTCTGATGAATCTTATAGAAGCTGTTTCTGATGCTTTTGTACTTAATAAGGCTACTTTTGAAGAGAATTATGAAGATAATTCAAATATCTCTTCCGATCATGTTAAAGCTATGGCTAAGAATACTACATCTTTAGTACAAAGTATAATGGGCATTTTTAAGAACAACAGTGCTACTAATAATTTTATAAATATGCTTGGTGAAAAATCCACCGGATCAACCCTTGATCATATGAACTCAGTTTTTCTTATTTTTCTCCCTCTTTGTTATTTTTATAATTCATATTTTGCTAAAGGTAAAATAGCCCGGATTAGATCGGATTACAAATCTAAATATTACAAGTATTATCAAAAGCTTCTCCCTGATAATTCCCCGGAAAGTCTTGAAGATGTTTTTAACGGAGGGATGCGGGAGATTCCCATGGATAAACTCCTTCAGTTCAGTATAGGCGCTCTTCTTCATGATATAGGGGAAATTGATAATATAGATTATTTTGAAGGG
>JBBRFT010000210.1:0-6667 GCA_038241375.1 Spirochaetota bacterium | reverse complement strand
ACTCCGGCTCTGGTCTGGCGGTATGTCCGGGGCTCATCTTCAGTAAGGTTTTCCTTGATATCACGATAGGTATCTTTTACTACGTTACTCAGTCTTTCAATTATATCGTCAATGATTGCTCTGGTTCTGATTTTTTCATCTGTCCCTTCTGTGTTATATATCATAAATCTGTCATATGACATCCAGAAGAAGTAAAATTTGTCCAGAAACTCAAGGAGCAGGGCATTATTTTTAATGAGAATATCTGAACCCTTTACAACACCTGGAACATTTTCACTTTTCAGTTTTGCGAGAAAACGGAAAGTTTCTATAAGGAGTTTTATGTTCTCTTCACTAATCTCTTTTTTTTTTAGTGCTTGGATTTTGTCGTCGTCCGTACTTTTTTTAAATGGTATAAATTTTTTAATTTTAGAGAAGAGTGTCTCTTCATCTTTCCCGAAAATATCAAGCAGCATCGATTGTTTATCTGCCAGTTTGTCAATGTACAGCCGTATTATTGTATTAAATATTTCGCTGTTGAAAAGATCATCCGATGTATGACAGATGGCTTTGTTTATGATTAATATAGCTTTATTACCGAATACTTCCATTTTATTCACCTTTGATTTAAACAGCGTTATAATATAATTTTTTAGTATGTGAGTGATTAATTTAGGGTTTTTATGATGAAACGTCAATTTTTAAAGCATTTTGTAAGATAAAATTCTATGGTTTTTTTGAGTAGTTACAGATCCCGCCGCTACTGGCGGCGGGAAAGATAGCGCGTTTTTACTATAAATAAGTTCAGGAATACTAGTGATTTCACATTGATAAATAAAAAGTAGAGTTTTTTTATGGTATCAGTTCAGATATTATTTCCCAACCGATTCACCTCTAAAAAAGTGAACGTTAATATCTGAAATGATTTTATGTTTATTCATAATCTCATTTATAGTCTGTTTCATCTTTGCGTCATCAGGTTTTTCGGTTCCGGTAAGAGAAATTTTAATAATATTGTTTTTTTGTAAACTCGATGTAATTATATTTGAAACGATAATATCTGGAAATTCTTTTAAAAGAGTATTTTTTGTATCGGTTAAAGCAGTTTCTTTTTTATATCTGTCTATCATAAAAATACCAGCGGGGCGACAATCATAGCTCCAATAATTACAGCGGCGGATCCCTGTATAAGCCCCATTGTTGCGATTATACATGAAAGAATCGTTAGTATATAGTACTCTTTAGTAGGTGCCGCACCTATTGCAAGAGTTTCAAAAATAGTCATCCCTTGTTTTTGTTTTTCGCGTACCTTGATAAATTCTGCTGTTTTATTTTTCCAGAAACTCAGATTGAAAAGATTCGCTGCTTTTATTAGTAAAAGCTTTAAGTTTATTTTTTAATATTTCTATTATGCTCATCATAATACCTCATGTTATTGAAAACTGTTCTTTGTAATTTAATTATTATAAAGTTCTTTGTAAATACTTACAATTAAAAATCAGTTTTTTTGAAAATAATAACAAAATATTCATATGAAATTAAATCCGTCTTTACAGCATATGACTTACTGTTATTTAATTCAATCATGCAAAAATTTAAACGAATATATATCGAGATAACGAATATATGTAATCTCAATTGCAGTTTCTGTCCCGATACCGGGAGAACTCCTGAGTATATGAATGAAGAATTATTCACACGAATTCTTGATGAAATTAGAGATTCATCTGAGTATATATATTTTCATGTAAAGGGGGAGCCTCTTCTCCATCCGAATCTTGAGAGACTTCTCAATATCAGCAGTGAAAAAGGTTTTCGTGTAAGTATAGCTACTAACGGTTCACTCATTGGAAAAACCGGTGAAAAACTTTTAGATAAACCGGCTTTGCGGCAGATAAGTTTTTCTCTTCACAGTCTTGAGAGGGAGACTGATATAGTAGTGATTGAAAAATATCTTGATGATATTTTTTATTTTGCGATAGAAGCAGTTAAAAAAACAAAAATGTTTATTGAATTAAAACTCTGGAATATCAACCGTGTACCGGAGAGTGAAGCGAATAAAATTATATTCAGGTTTTTGGCCGACAGACTTAATCTTCCAGTAAATTTTCATGAAGGGATATCGTCAGGAAAGGGGGTCAAAATCTCGGATAGAATTTTTCTAAGCAGAGGGAGTGAGTTTCACTGGCCTGATCTGGATTTCCCGGACAATAATCCTAATGGTTACTGTTACGGATTGAAGCGACAGGCGGCAATTCTTGTGGATGGTACTGTTGTGCCATGCTGTCTCGACGGAAAGGGTATTATGAAACTGGGGAATATTAAAGATTCATCATTTGCGGAAATAATTGGTGGTAAAAGAGCATTAAGAATTATACAGGGATTTTCAGAGAGAAAAGTAGTTGAAGAGCTATGCCGGAAATGTACATATCGTAACAGATTCGGTTTTGAAGTAAAAATGAATAAAATTGTTTAATTGCAACTAAAAACATTATTTATGTGTTATGACTCAATATGTAAATGAAGCCAGATTTAAACAGTTTTTGAAATATTTTCATATTAGATTATTATTCAGAGGAAATATATTATGCGAATGACTATTTTTAATATGCCGGTGATTAGAATATTAGCTCATTGGTTAGCTCTTTTAATACTTAAAATCCTAGGCTGGAAGATTACCGGTGATCGGCCTGAAATTAATAAATATGTTATGATTGCAGCTCCTCATACATCAAATTGGGATTTTTTCTTTGGACTTCTGATGAATCTATATTTTAAGAATGAAGTATACTGGATGGGAAAAAAAGAGATTTTTCGTATGCCCTTTGGCGCTATTATGAAGTGGTTCGGCGGTCTCCCCGTCGACAGGAGCCGGACAAATAATCTTGTCCAGTCTGTTATTGAGGAGTTTAATAAAACAGAATCACTTATTGTGGTAGTCCCGCCTGAGGGGAGCAGATCAAAAGTACATGAGTGGAAGACAGGGTTTTATTATATTGCATCAGGAGCCGGCGTCCCGATACTGCTTGGATTTCTTGATTATCATAAAAAAATAGGCGGTTACGGGCCTCTGTTTTATACAACCGATAATAAAGATAATGATATGATTAAAATAAAAGAATTTTACAAAGATATTAAAGGTAAATTGGATAATTAGTTTTTTACCAGATAATTATTAATTAAGTAATTACATATAAAGTCAAAACTTTCAAAACTCACACTCAAACTTTCTCTTTGAAAAGAAAGAGAGGTGGGATTAAGACAGAAAATTTATATTTCTTAGTCAGACATCTTTTTCTTATGAGGGCCTTTATACTTCATTATCAGAATTGTAACATCATCGCTGAATCTTTTACCTTTGTTTAATTCCCGCAATTCATTAAAAATATTACTATTCATGTCACTGGGGTCTTCAAAGCTGTGTTTTTTTATTAAATCGTAAAAGCATTCATCTCCCAGCATTTTGTTGCTACCGTCATAACATTCAGTAACTCCATCGGTATAGAGGATCAGGCTGTCACCTTCATATATTATAGATCCGGCATCTTCATAATTAGGAGGGATAGCTTCAGCAATAAGGCGTCCTTTTGAATTTAGAAGCTCAATCTCTCCATTTTTTCGTGAGATAATAAGGGGGAGGTGTCCGGCACTGGAGTATGAAATCTGTCCTGAAATCAGGTCTACATAACATGCCCCTGCCGTGACAAAATGATTCCCCATTTTACCTTCAAGAGCGCGGTAAATATTGTGTAGTGTCATGGACGGATTTGTTAAGGTTTCATTCCAGCGGTTAAGTGAAATTTTTACCATGGATGAAAAGAGGGCTCCTGCAACACCGTGACCGGAAACATCGCAGACAAAAAGCCCCAGATTTTTATCTTTTTCATTATAATAAAAATCTATAAAATCCCCGCCGAGTTCCATCATAGGCTCATATTTATATGAAATAACAGCTTCCTTGATCAACGGAATAGTCTGCGGCAGAAGCGCTTTGTGAAGTCCACCAGCTATATTGATCTGATGTTCAAGCTGATTTTTCTGATCCTCAATGACTATCTGCCCCAGTTCCGATTCCCTCGATTTAAGCCATCTTATATGCCGTGTACTATTGAGAATAAATATAAAACATGATACAATAAATGCCGTACAGAAAATGTCATTAAGGCTGTATAGAGTCCTGGGATTCGTAAAATCTATTCCGGCAAAGTAGCTGATGGTAAAAAAAATCAGCAGAGATGTTCCCAGAATTGTATACGCGGCCGCTTTCTGAAGCGGTGCAACTGCTAGAAGTGTAAGCACAAAAAGATAACCCCCGATATATGCCGGATCACCTTTGGTTGATGCCGTTAGGATTGCCGTGGATATTTCCATATATGCACCGAAAATAGTTAACATAAGAAGATATCGTGTTCTTAAAGAATCGAAAAATCTTGAAATAAAAAGGAGGAGACCTACAATAGGGAAACCGATACGGAAGGCTATTAAAATAGGTTTATCGGGATGAAGCTGAAGGTCGATTGGTATATATGTAAGCCATGAGAGAGTTATTAATGATGCGAATGTCAGAATTTTACTGCTCTGATAATTCAGTTCCTGACTGAAGGTGGCAGGGAAAGTAGTTCTATCCTCTTCAAGTCGGATATGCATTAAAATTTTATTTAAAAGTTTCAATTGCCGGATCTCACTAATTAATTGATTTATATATTATGTTATACTAAAATATAAAAATTTCAACTATAAACTAATCATTCTGCTTATCTTGAAGATGCTGCTCTATAAACTCAACTGCCCTTGTTTCATGCCAGAATTCACCATTTTTACTGAATGTGATAAAACCCATATGGCCTCCTTTTTCAGGAACTTCAAGAAAAATTTTTTCGCTCGATGCAGCAGTATCATAGGGGAAGCACTCTTCACCGAGTATGGGGTCATCCTTCGCATTCAGGATAAGGACAGGGATTGCCGTGCCTGCGATGTATTTTGCGGAACTGCATTTTCCCCAGTAGTCCATTGCGTCTATAAATCCGTTTAAAGGCGCGGTAAACTTATCATCAAAATCTTTCAGTGTTTTAATTGATTTATAGTCCCTGGTAATTCCATAGGGATGAAGATGTTCTTTTTTCTCCATCTTGTCAACAAGAGTACTTAAAAATCTTTTTGAGTATATAATATTTTTAATTTTATGAATTTCTACTGAAGAGGATATAAGGTCACAAGGGGCGGATATTCCTACTGCGCATTTGACTTCAGATGGTATGGTTTTCCCCATCTCTCCTGCGTATTTTAGGGTGAGGTTTGCCCCAAGGCTGAATCCCACAAGTGTTATTGTTTTATATTTTTTGATGTTAATAAGATATTGAATTACAGCGTGGAGATCCTCTGTCTTCCCGCTGTGATATGTTGCGGAAGTTCTGTTCATCTCGCCGCTGCATCCTCTGAAGTTAAATGAAACTGCATCCCATCCTCTGCGATTGAATGCCTTTGCCATGCCCATCATATATGCCCTTTCGGATTTTCCCTCAAGTCCATGAGAGAGGACAACCGCCCGATCTGATCCCTTAGGGGATATGTCGAGATCTATAAAGTCATTGTCCGGAGTTTCAATTCTTTCCCGTATATATTTAACACCTTTTACTTTTCTGAAAAGTGTCGGGAGTATGGTCTGGAGATGGTTGTTCCCGAGTAAAAACGGTGGTTTATATGTAGAGGTTTTTATAACGGGCATTATACTTATCCTTTTATTATTTAACGGTTCCAATTATCATTTGAATAATGATTATAAATAAGCGCTACATCTGATGAAAGGATTTTGTCTTATCTGATTATATCCCTGACTTTCACATCTTTCATGGGGATTTTTATCAATCCTTCAAGTGTTATAATGCTGTATACTTCATCGGTATTGATGACAGCACCGGTATAGCTTTTTCCATTCCAGAGTGTTACAGTTTCAAGTTTACCATATTCTTTTTTAATCTCGTCGTTGGATCTGAATTGTCTTTTCGGTGTACTTTTTACAATTGGTGCGGGAATTTTATTTTCTTCAGGTTTAATTATTTCAGGTCCCGTGTCAGGCAAAACAGCAGCAGTTTTATCGCCCTTCATGATTTGAGATGTTATAAAAAAAATTGCGATTGCGATAATTACCAGATATATACTTATGCGTCTTTTTGAAATTTTCATTTATACCTCCCCGAATTCATTTTATAAGTATTTGTCATCTCCCCGGTGTCCAGGTATTCTCACTGTTACCGGTTTTATCAGGTGATGATTCAGACTCCCATACAAAAGTCCCTTTACCGTTTTTTGATTTGTCATTAGATATTTTTGTCTGATACTTATTACCCTCTGCATTGGGCATATCTGAATTTTTTTCGCTATGATAATAACTGTCTATGGCGGATATGTAACTTGTTCCGTCTGGCCAGATTTTTAAGCCTTTATTATCACATTTTCCGTCTACGAATTTTCCGATAAATCGTGAACCATCAAGATAATACCAGACTCCGTCACCGTGGATTTTATCGTTTTTAAAATCACCCACATACTTGTCTCCAGACGGGAGCATGAGTGAGCCGCGGTTCGATTTTTTATCACGTTCAAAACCTCCGACGTATCTGGCGCCGGCCCATCTCGATTTGTTCCCCCATGAATAAATCCCCGATCCGTGTTTCTCTCCACTGACCCA
>JBBRFT010000209.1:0-6672 GCA_038241375.1 Spirochaetota bacterium | reverse complement strand
AGAGGAGACAATTTTTACCGAATGTCCCCACACCAGCTCTTGCCGCTGCGAGTTTATCGGGCATACCCGCAGAGAGTTTTGAATTTATACCGTTCTCCTTCAGGAAATTTCTGAACTCCTTCACTCTGAGTGCAAGCCCGTCTCTTGTAACTCTGTCATCATTGAGATAACACCTGCCGAAATTCCCCATAAGTGAAGCCGGAATTGAACTCTGAAGATAACTGTGAAGAAGTACAATGATACTCCTCCCCTCCTCCAGCACAGTGAGCGGATCGATATTCTTTTCGAGAGTAAGTCCTAACTTCTCAGTCCATCCGTATCGCGCATCGGGGTTTCTCAAAAAATCCAACTGAGATGTAAATGGTTCTATCCCGGTAAATCCGATATCCTCAAAACCGATCTCTTTTGCTTTGGCTATAATGCTCTCTCTGCTTAGCATATATCCCCCTTTGTCCTTTGTTTAAACTCTGTGCTGAACATCTTTTATTCTCTCTTTTGTTTCTATAGTATCTTATAGAAAGTCAAGACTAATTACAAATACCCACTTACGTCGGGCATGGTAGCAAATTATTTTCAGGAGTGCATATGCTTCTCATTAAAAAACGTCTAACTCAAATAATAATCCTTGAACTTCTGCAAATTTTAGTTATTTTAAAATCAGAAATAATTTTTTGATTTTTTGTAATATATGTTAACTATAACAGTTAACGATTGATTTAGATCTTGTCATTTCGAACGTACGTGAGAAATCTTAATTTTAAGGCAAAAAATAAGATTTCTCACCTGAAGAACTGAAGGAGGTTCGAAATGACAGATTGTGTACTGTGTCAATTGTTTACGGCTATAGCACCGGTATAAAATTACATTAATTCAGAATCAGGAGATTGAATATGACAATTCGGGAAGGTAAATGGGACTGTAAAACATGCGGCAGAACAGGAAACAGAGGGCCCGACTCATACTGCGGATCATGCGGTTCCACCAGACCCGATGATGTCCAGTTTTATCTGCCCGAAGATGCGCCAGAGGTAACCGATGAAAAACTCCTCGCGGAAGCAAACTCAGGTGCAGACTGGAAATGCTCATACTGCTCTACCCAGAATAATGCCCTTGATAATTTCTGTGTAAGCTGCGGAAACAATCGTAACGAAGCCCAGGGTGATGCATCCATGCAGGAGAAAGAGATTCGTTTTGACGCGGTTAATGATACTCCCGCTCAACCTGATGAAAAAAAATCATCTCTGCTAAGCCGCAAACTTAAAATCGCTCTTATCACAGGAGCAGTTTCAGTTATTATTCTGTTTATTCTTATCATGCTCTCATCAACAGTAAATCTTACTGTTACAGGCTTTGAATATACCGCCAAAGTTCTTTATCAGGAATATAAAATGGTCACCGAAGAGGACTGGTCTCTCCCCGTATCTGCGCAGAAACTTGGCGAATCCAGAGCAATTCATCATTATGACAAAGTTCCTGACGGTTCTGAAACAAAAACACGGGAAGTTCAGGTTAAAACCAGAGAGGAAAAAGTAAAAGTCGGTACAAAAGACATGGGTAACGGATATTTCAAAGATATTTACGAGAACCGTCCGGTCTATGAAACACGAAAAGAAACCTACAGTGAAACCCGATATAAAGATGTTCCCGTTTATCAGACGAAGTATAAATATAAAATGATGAAATGGGTGCCGGGACAACCCTATGAGTTTAAAGGCAATACCAAGGATACTTCATTTGCACTTAAAGATGAAGAGCTTAAAAAATATCCGGATAAATTCAAAGATGTAAAAACAGAAGCTGTCTATTTTATATCTGTGAAAGATGAAAAGGGTGAAATTCATAAAGATGATGTAAAATATGAAACATGGCTCAAGACATCACTGAACAGCACAATAACAGGAGAAGAATCTATGGTTTTCGGATTTTTCCAAGGGATAAACGAATAATAAAGAGACTCCGGTTAAAAATGACACCCATACCTGCTTTCCAGGGAGGTATGCTGTATATGATCCGGTTTTTGATCATTTATAAAAACTTGTGATACTCATAAACTGATGGTAATAATCTGTCTCCGCCGCAACTGAGGCGCGGCGGAGACAGATTATTCAGGTTTTGAGCCGTCAAAGACCCAGGCGCCCATTGAGAAAAGTAATTATTTACAAGCAGGCATCATTTCTGATATAGCCCCGCTGCCTGCTTGTGAGTCACAAAAACTTTCAATTTTAAATATTTTAATTGATTAAAAATCCATACTATATATTATTAACTTATAAAAGTACGATATTCTCAAAAAATCATCTACAGGATATCTATTAAAAATTAAAGTGTTAATAATTTATTTTTGGAGGTTTTCAATGAAAAAAGTTTCAATATTATCTTTACTCATATTTACAGCATTCATCCTGATATCAGGTGCTGCAATATCACAGGAGACTGTAGCAACAGATGAAGCTGCAGTAAAAACAGAAGATACAACTGCTACAACTGACCATCTCACAATGGAAGATACAGCGGCAGAACATGCAGAAAAAGTTTATGAAAAAGAGGATGTTCAACTCCTTAAAGGACAGCCTAAAACATTTACTGACGGTTATAACACTTATGTAAATGATAAAGTACGTTTTGAACTTTTCGACATGGATAATGTTATGAAAGATTCAGTTATGTACAAAATCGACGAAGGTCAGGAGCAGAAATATACCGAGCCGTTCACACTTTCTGATGAAGGAAGCCATGTCATCTACTACTACAGTATTGACAAAATGGGTAATAAAGAGTCCATGAAAAGCATTAATGTCATACTCGATAAAACCGCTCCGGAAACTCTTGTTACAATCAATGCTCCATTTTCAAAAAACGGTGAAAACATCTATGCTGCTGAAACTTTCACTTACAACTACACCATTTCAGCAAAAGACAACATCTCAGGCGTTGCTGCAGTAACTTATGCTGTTGCAACTGAAGAGCACAAACAGTATGTTAAGCCTTTCAGCTTAAATTCTCTTGCTCCTGTTGCACTTGAAGTTACATCAGAAGATAAAGTTGGAAATCTTACAAAAAAATATACAACAAAAGTTGTTGATGAAAACGGAAACACTCTTTCTGAAAGTGTTGAAGACATTAAAATCATAGTAGATAAAACATCTCCTGTTGTAGAAATTAAAGCTGATAAAGCATTTTACATGAAAGAAAAAATGAGTATCGCTTCAAAAGATTACAAATACACTATCACTGCTGCAGATACCGAATCAGGTGTTAAAACTATCTATTACAGAATGGATAATAAAAGTGATTTCATCCTTTACACTGGTGAACTTCAGTTTAACACAAACGGTATGCACAAAATAGAAGCTATTGCAAGAGACGGTGTTGGCAACACAAGTAAAACTACAACACTTGATGTATTTGTTGACATAATCCCGGCTGATACAAATATCAGGTTAATTACTGAATAATATTTTAAATAGAACGGGCGCATCAGCATGCGCCCGTTTCTGTTTGAAGAATAACAATTAGATATGGCGCGCGGCGATTAATCAGCAGGATTAATCCTGTTAACAGGAGGTCACCAATGAAAATAAAAAATTATATTATACTATCCCTTGCAGCGACAATGGCACTGCTATTTGCTGCATGCGGATCGACTGACACAAAAGATACACCGGTTGTTAAAGCTTATGGTTCGGGAACAAATTGCATTGAAGGCGATTGCCTGGAAGGAAAAGGTAAAGTTAAATTTGCCAAAGATGTGGAGTACACAGGCGATTTCGCAACAAGCAAAGTAAGCGGAAACGGAACAATGGTATGGCCGAACGGTTCCAAATACGACGGGACTTATGCCGAAAACAAGCGTAACGGCAACGGTACATTCGTTTTCAGCAATGGAGATACATATACCGGCGATTATAAGAACAATATCAAGGACGGATCCGGCGAGTACAAATGGAAAGACGGAGATGTTTATACCGGTGCATGGAAAGATGGGAAACAGAATGGCGTCGGAACCTACAAGTGGACTACCGGCGTTATATATGCAGGAGACTGGAAAGACGGTATGCTTGATGGTAAAGGAACTCTGACATGGCCTGACACTTCAAAGATTTCCGGAATCTTCGAAAAGAATAGACTTATAAGCGAACAATAATCATAACAGTAATTAATTCAAAAAGCCCTCTTCGTGAGGGCTTTTTCATTTCAGCTGATATTTCACCCCGAACGCAGGCTGTTTAAATTTAATAAATTAGATTATAACTGCTCTCTTCCGCACCAGAGGCGCGGCGGAGAGCAGTTATATTAAATCATATCCATTTTTTCTTCTTAAAAAATACAAACATAATTAAAACTATAACCATCATAAATCCAAGGATATAATAATAACCGTTATACAATTCTGTTTCCGGCATACGCTTAAAATTCATGCCGTATACTCCTGCGATAAAAGTCAGCGGTATGAATATCGTAGAAATAAGAGTCAGGACTTTCATAATTTCATTCATGCGGTTACTTGTGCCTGAAAGATATATGTCAAGAAGCCCCGTCATAAAATCACGGTATGCTTCAACGGTATCTATTACCTCAATTGTATGATCATAAGCGTCTCTCAGATTAAATATAATTGAATCTTTAATAAATTCATTCTCAGGTCGGATCATTAATCCAAGAACATCTCTGAGCGGCCAGACACTCTTCTTTATCATTAGAGTATCTCTTTTCAATTCGTGGATTCGACGGAGCGTATTGTCATCGGGGGATGACAATACTTCATATTCAATTTTTTCAATTTTATCCCCTATTTTTTCCAGCACAAGAAAATAGTTATCCGCGATACAGTCTATAATCGAATAAGTCAGATAGTCTGTGCCCATCTTCCTGATTTTTCCTTTTTTTCTTATACGGTCACGCAAAGTCTCAAAATCATCACCCTGCTTCTCCTGAAATGAAAATACCATCTTTGAATTAAAAACTATACTGACCTGTTCTGCCTCTATCTCACCGGTTCTATTATTATATGTAAGCAATTTAAGAACTATATAAATATAATCACCGTAATCTTCAATCTTCGGGCGCTGATTTGAATTAACAATATCTTCAAGTATTAAAGTATCTATCCCGAAATGAGACCCGATCTGTTCAATCATTTTTACATCGTGTATACCATCGAAATTAATCCATTCTACTTCAAGATCATTTGTTGCGTTAAAAAGCTTCTCAAGAGTCATATTTTTATCTTCAATGTAATTTGTTTCATTATAACAACATCTTGTGATAACAACATCAAAAGCAGCCTCTCTCCCTATATGAATCAATGTACCTGGAGGCGCTCCGCTCTTCCTGCTTCTTCTGCTTACATGTAGTTTCATTGATATACCCCGGATCTATTTATGATAAGCAAGCCCCTCGCCAGTTGCAATCATTTTATCATTACTTCCCCTAACTTCTATTTTCCAGACACTTACCTTCTTTCCGATATTGACGGGAGTAGCCTCCGCGAATATTTTCTCTCCGGTAAGAACTGCAGATATATAATTTACTGAGAAATGAAGCGACACTGCAACATTACCCGTTGAATTAGATGCTACAGCAAAAGCCTGATCCATAACCGCATAAATAATAGCGCCATGTGCTCTCTCTACAGCATTTAAAAATTCAGATTTTATTGTAATTGAACATCTGGCATAACCACTTCTGACTTCATCTGTCTCAATTCCAAGGAATGTCGCCATGGGATCTTTTGCCACTACATCTTTTGCGTAACAAACAGGGTCATTTATAAAATTCTCCATACTCTTCTCCGTCATTTTTTTAATGGGGGATTATAATATCCAAGTCTAAGCTTAGGGTATTTTTCCCTGAACATCTTTATAAGATTAACAATACCTATGGCATCTTCATCGATAAAACCTATCTTCTCAAAATAGTAGTCCGGATCGATATTAAGATTCCGTGTCTGTATCATTGATACAGGAAATTTATCAAGAAACCGTGTTATACTATCAACTTCACTGAGTGAATCGGTAAAACCGGGCATAAAGAAAAGATTTATCGACACAAATATTCCGCTTCCAAGTGCAGTCTCTATTGTTTTCATAACATCACTATAAGTATAATTCACCGGACGATGATACGCATTATAAAACTTTTCAGTAGGTGAATTCAGACTGACCCTGATTGAATTGAGCCCGGCGCTTATCATATTCTTTACCACATCCGGCCGCGAGCCATTGGTATTTATATTTATGGTTCCGCGATCTGTTTTTTCTCTGACTTTCCTTATTGATTCGACAAGATCATTCCCGCGAAGAAGAGGTTCACCTTCACATCCCTGCCCGAAACTTGCGACACCATAATCCACGCGTTCCATATGATGCACAATAATCTGGGAAATTTCATCAGGAGTAGGTGAAAATTCAAGCCTGAATTGCGATTCAGAAAAACCGGACTCCTCCTCCTGATATGAGAGACACCCTATACAATCAGCATTACAGGCAGGACTTGTAGGGACAGGACATTCATACCTACCCATAAAAAAGTTTCTCGCGCAGAGACAGTTATATTCAGTTGAACATTTGCTTAGCTGAGTCACCAGCCTGTTTTCCGGAAATATCTCTTTAGCTTTTTTTATCCCTTTATTTAAACCTTTATGGTCTTCATGTAAATGCGGATCAGACCGGG
>JBBRFT010000208.1:0-6723 GCA_038241375.1 Spirochaetota bacterium | reverse complement strand
ATCTGGTTTAACCGGTTTTAGTATTATCTCTTTATTGCTCTGCATATCTCCTGAACCGGTTATTGAATAATGAAGACCGCGTTTTTCAACCGGAACTGTGTGTTTTACAGCATCACCCTTACTGCCGGGCGTTAATGCTTTAAATTCAAGAGAAAGGGAATCTTTCCCATCTGGAACTGTGAGTGTATAATTTTTTGCGGATGAACCGAATTCGGGAAGACTGATTTTAAACTCTCTGTCCGGTTGTATAATTTTTCCGTCGGCCTTCATCTCTGTCGTAATTGTTTCAATTCCGGAATCTGTATTATTGTTGACAATCCCTATCAGACCGGTTTTATCCCCTTCTACGAAGAATCTCGGTTTACCTATGCGGGCAATGATATCCTGAGTGGATAGAAACTTTTTTCGTACCTCTCCCATTCTCCCTTTAAGGTCGTGACCCCGCACGGTGAGTCTCCATGTGGTAAGGTTATCCGGGAGAGTGAACGATACAATCGCTTCACCATTCGAGTCAGTTTTAATATTCGATTCCCAGAAGGCCGTGTCGCGGAAATTCTCTCTGACTTTCACGCCTGCATCCTTACCGGCTCCTGCAAGCAGAGTGATGGGGTATGAGTAGGTTGTAATTACCCAGTTGGATATTTTAGAATAGAAAAAACCTGAGATTTCAGGCGTGTAATCGGATCTTATATAGAATACTGAATCATCAACTGCGGCAAGGGAGAGATCTGCTGCAACAGGTTTACCCGACATGTCCAGAGCTTTGATTCTAATCTTCGCTGTCTCGCCGGGACCGTAGGTTTCTTTCTCAGGTGTAAGTGTAATGTCGAGTTTGACATCATCAACAGGTATTGTAACTTCACTCTCTGTTACGTATAATGCTCTCCCGCGCTGCATTGCTCCCCGAATAAAAAGATTGGGTGCCAGTTTTGTATCAATTTTAAAAGTTACCGGTACAACATGTTTATCCATCTTGATAACTTTTGTTTCGTAGACATCTCTCCCTTCAAGCGAGAGCATAACATATGAGTCGGTAAAGCGGCTCTTAACAAGGCAGGTGACTTCTCCGCTCTTTTCGAGAGAGTTTTTATTCAGAGATACTTCAAGTTCCCTGAATTTTGAATCGATATCACCTCCGGTTTCGCTGTATATCCAGAGAATCTTTGATCCTGTAATAAGGTTATCACGAGAGTCACGTCCCTGAGCCATTAGATCGTATTCTCCGTCACCGCTGAAGTCTGCCGGGAGGGAGAAATCGGCATATCCGTTTTTGTCGGTGGATATTTTTTTTGTATAGAATGGTCTGCTGTCGTGAACGTAAACACGTTCAACAGGTTTCCATATATATCTGAAAAGATTTATTTCAAGGTTAGCGGCTACCGGTTTATCGGAGTGAGTGGCGGTTTTTAATTTTATCTTTTTATCACCTTTGGCGTTGAAGAAGTTCTCTTCGGGAATAATTTTGATGAAGTATTCACCACGACCGATCTTTATAGTTTTACTTGAAGTAATAGTTATGTTTGATTTATCGGTAACAGAGGCTTCCAATGTAATCTCTCTGTCGTATGGGTAGTTGCCGGCTGCTATTTTCAGCAGTGCGGAACCGCCGGTGTCGGCAAATTTTTCACCCTGGAGTTTAATTTTTGAGTATGAGCTGTTTGATTCGTAGGCGGAATCTCCGGCATATGAGGGATCGATATCATCAATTTTTCTTTCATAGAATGTGTATTTTACAAGGGCACCGTTAAGGGGAGCTCCGAAAAAGTATTTTGCTTCGACTTTGAACTCCGCGGAGTCTCCGTTAATGAAGTATTCTTTTGAGGGGATAATATCAATTTTAAATTCGGGCTTTCTGTACTGTTCAATGTAGAAAGAACCGTTTCCGTAAAGCTCCTTTTCGCTGAACCCGGCGTTTATCCTGAAATATCCCAAATCTGAATTCTGCGGAATCTGAACCGAACCATTAGCTGTTCCCCACTCATCAAGAGTGAGTGTTCCCTGTGTCAACTTTTTAGATGATCCACCTGTCTGTATTGTATAGAAGAGGGTTTTATTTTTAATCGGGATAAATTTCCCCTCCATTTTTTTTGCTACAATTTTAAAGAAGAGTTTGTCTCCGGCACGGTAAACCGGCCTGTCTGTGTATATGTATAGTTTATCTTTTTCAGATTTGTAATAGTTTGATGCGCCTCCGCTGCATATGGCATAACTCCCCTCGTCGGAGACTGCAAGCATATGCACATCTTTAGCAGATGTAAGCGTACCTTTATAAATTCCATTTTCATCTGTTTTACCCTTTGCGAGAACTGTTACAGGGAGTTCTTCAATCATTAGTGATTCAGGCTGATCTCCTGATTCCTCCCCGGTGTTTTTTAATTTTTTCAACTGTTCGTTGTAAAATATAACTGTGATGTTCTTTAAAGGTTTATTTAGAATAAGATCTGTGATATAAGCTGTAACGTTTTCCGGAGATCTTTTCAGTACTACACCAAGATTAGTCACGGTGAAGAACTGTCTTGAAAGAACGTCACCTTTACCTTTAACTTCAATGCAGTAACCGCCGGCAGGGAGAGCTTTGTTTACTTTTACTGAATAGTACATCCACTCATATGGATTGAAGTTCTGAACAGACTCATCCCACTCCGTTACAGTTTTGAATCCTGACGATGCCGGCTCAATAGACTCAGGGTCTCTCTTCTCCGACAGGAATATCTGAACCGGTACTTTGTAAATCTTTACATGAACAGTGTCGAGACGCAGAGTCCGGAGATTGAATTCAATTTCGTTACCTGGCGTGAATGTGTACCTGTATGAGTGAACCTTGATCTCCGGTGATTTCGCTTCGATATTAAAACTGATATCGTTTACATCTCTCCCTTCGGTCACTTTTATATTTGCGGATTTTATAGTATTAAAACCCTGGTGAGAGAATGTAATGGAATATGTTCCCGGTTTAACATCTTCAAGAAGAAAAGAACCGTCTTGAAAACTTACGTTTGAATATGTGTATCTCCCTTCGGCTGCGACATTTATATTCACTGCCGGAGAATCGATCCCTTTAATTTTTAATTTTCCCGAGATTGATGTCGGCTTGTACATCACCATCTGGAGTTTAAAAGATTCACCTTCGCGTATCTGGCTGAGGCTTGCGCTTTCGGTTATATACCCCGGTTTGCTGAACGTTACAAGGTATGACCCTGATTTAAGCTTATCAATTGAGTAATTCCCTTTGCCGTCGGTTTTGCTGAAGGCCGGTTTTACCTGGTTCATATCTATGAAATCGCTGTAGCTTTTAAGTTTAATCTCAACATCGGACATGGAGTTTCCGCTGCTGTCCTTTACGGTTCCGGTTATTATCGATTCCTTTGTGAGTTTAAGATTATTTTTCACAGAGGTGAAAGCTGCTGTCTCGATATATGAAACATAACCCGGTGCGGTTATTTCTATGTCGTAACGGATATATGGTATAAAATCATTTACTTTGTAGTAGCCTGAATTATCTGTCGATATTTTATAGTATCCAACACCTCTGGTTGAATTTTTAATCTCAACGACTGCGCCTTTAACCGGTTTACCTGTAGCGGAGTCGGTTATTGTTCCTTCAATGTAGGACTTTTCGAGTTGAGCAGATTTTTCAGAGTAAACAGTATTCCCCTCTTCATTTGTCAGAACATCCGATGACGCGCTGCTTATAATGACAAGTCCTGCAAGAAGCATCATTACTGAGAAAAATATTCTTAAACGTTTCATTTTAATCTCCATGAGTCGTTTGATATGTAAACTATATTATCTAATTGTGACTGAACGGAACTTCTGATACCGGCACCGTCTGTTATCTGTTAATTTTAAAACACTCGAAGCGGTCCTGTACTCTGCCGGGACTATTACTGTTTTTGATGAATCTTCACATTCAATAAAAAGACCGAAATTTGAAATGTCAACATTATTTATATCATCAACCGGTTCGGGATTTGACGTGACTGTCAGTACAATTTCGGTATCATCAAGCTCATATTTTTCCAGAGGTGTATGGCGAGGGTCATGGTATAGCGCCCCCTTTATATAATCTTTAAGTATGTCTGAAGGGGAGTTGTACCTGTGAGTGAATGCTCCGTAACAGCCGCGAACTTTCCCTTTTCTTATAAGAGTTATGAACAGACCGGAGCAGTCAGGTTGCGCGGGGAGTTTAATATCCGGATTTGCAGCAGCTTTATTCTTTGAGAGAATATTAAATGCAGTTGTTCTAATCCAGGTTTTCAGCTGAATCTTTTCTGCTGTGCGGGAAAATTCCTCCCATTTCTCCAGGCATGAATCTGATGAAGCGGCGGAGAACATCGGGAGTATAATTATTATTGCTGTGATGATTTTAATTTTCATAAGCTTCATGAAAAATCTTATCAGCTTTGTTTTTCCAATCTGCGAATTTTATCGCGTTATATTCAGGAGGAAAATTTTTGTAATGAGCGAACATTCTGTTTCCTTCTGAAGTGGCTCTGCTCAGTTTTGCAAGAGTTGTGGGACGTGTGATTCCCCTTATGAGAGTTTTGATTATCTGGGATAATGATGGCTTAACATAAACACCGTTGATTGCGCTCTCAAGTGATTTTTCATCCATGAGATCTTTTTTAAACAGAAAGTTAAGTTCTTCATGGGTAAGTGTCTGGAGTATGACACGCAGTGCTGATAAGGCGGCAATATTCGAACCACGTGGATTATCGAGATAAAACGCTTTGTTCAGTTTCCATAAATCGGCAATACCTGCTTTACCGGTTTTAACTGAAGCTTCAATTGCGGGTATTGACCAAAGAGCCGCAAACATAGCAGATCCTGCTCCGCATCCTGTAGTCGGTACTGATGTGGCAGCGGCATCTCCAAGAATTATAAATCCGTTTGTGACAAATGACTTTAACGGTAAGCCCACAATACAGAGGCTTCTTCCGCCGCGTATTTTTTCTTTAAGTATCGACGGGTGACGGGAGATGCACTCCTTTATCAGGTCTTCCGGATCGGGATTGGATTCTTTATTCTGTACACCGGCTCCTACATCAATACTTCCGTCGCTGTGAACATGGGTCCACTGGTATCCTGTAAAAAAACCGTATCGGTAGTGGTCGGGGTATATATCAGTTTCAGTAAGATTCTTATCCAGTTTCCGGACTTCCCGGTGAACTAAGGCGAAGTCATCCGGCTTAAACGGATCTGCAATACCGGTATAGAGAGGTAAGCTGGTCCGGAGTATTGAGCTGAATCCGGATGATTCAACAACAAGATCGGCTGTTACTTCGGATTCTTCTCCGGTAGTTTCATTTTTTATTTTAACTCCGTAAACTTCAACTCCATCAAGTGATTTCGCGCCGGTTTCCCGGTATAGAAGGGTTGTACCTGAAAAGCCGTATTTTATCTCCGCTCCGGCTTCTGCTGCCTGATCAGCAAGGAGCTGAGCAAAGTTCTGTCTATCCAGTGTAATCATTTTAAAAGTTATTAATTTAGCCGAGGAGTAGTCGGGTGAATAGACGGTGAGTTTATCAACAGCATGAGGTTCATAAAGTCCCTTCCCGGAATTTTCTTTGACATATTTGCCATACCATCGTCCGTCTTTACGTTCAGGTATTTGAAACCCCGCTGCTGCTATTGCAGACCGTTCAACTGCATCGGACCAGTCGTGTCCCAGTTTTTCATATCTTCCCTTTTCGTACAAGGTAACCCGGATTCCCCGCCGCGCACATTCCCGCGCAAGGAGAGTTCCGCCGGGGCCGGCACCTATAACAACTATATGAAATTTTTTATTTTCAGTCATATTAACCTCGGATTTGTTGAATATATTGATTTTTATTCAAACATTCAGATATAATCTGTCAATAAAGATACAGGCATATCTGATTTTTGAGCAGTTGCGATTTATAATATATGCAGAGTTTTTTTGTTGATATTATAAATATAAAGGTTATAAAGTCTGTGGAGATATAAAATGAGTGAAGAATTATCAGAAAAAAAGATCAGCAGTGATGATCTGATTCAGTATACATTTGAAGAAGTTATATCCAACATGAAAGATATAATCCGGGGGAATATTGCTGTTTTCAGAAAAAAACCTGATGGAAACCTTGTTATCATACCTGTAGGAAAACTGGAACAGTTTTTTGGAGAGGGTTCAAACGATACAGTTGATTTCTTTATAGAAAAAAACTGGAAGGAGAAAGTCAGAGAAAAGAACGGATTTAATCTTAATTCTGAAGTTATGAAGAACCGCGGAACCTCAACATCCGGGAAAAATAAAAGTACAGAAATTCTTGAGCAGTATGGTAAAGTCACCGAACAGATGGAAAAATTCCAGCTTCTTACAATAGTAGAGAGAGAGGAGATACTTGACAGCAGTATTGAAAAGCTTCATAATCTGAATGAAAAAAAAGGCGCTATCGATATTTCAGTAATTATACAGATGGTCGAGGTTGTTGCAAATACCTATTACGCGAATTATGCCAATCTTGAAGACATCCTCGACTCGGAAAATATTAAGAATAATCTTTATGGCATTTTTATAAAGACTGAATGGATTATTCAGTTGATAATAGAAATATTCAAAAATAACGGAACTCTTTATGAAAATTATAGCAAGCTTAATGAAATCGACACCGGATCATACACTATCGACAATATGTGCAAAGGTGTACTTCAGTTTGTAGGTTATTGTCTTTTTTATAATGATTATATTGATAAAGGGTT
>JBBRFT010000207.1:0-6755 GCA_038241375.1 Spirochaetota bacterium | reverse complement strand
TAATTAAATATAAGTATAATTAATATTGAGGAGAATGTATATAGTTTTAAAAAGCTGTCGCTGTGTTTTACTGTGAGAATATAAAGAGCTGAAAAAACCGCGGCTGTCATTATAGTTAAATATATGAATTTTCCGGAGAATCGTATCATCTCGGAAGTGTTGTTTCTGAAAAGAGCTATAGCAAAAAAAATTGCAGGGATGAAAATAAAATTACCGGGGGGATAGAGGTTATACCCGTTCATTGCCGGAATATTCCCGAGAGACAATAGTGCCATACTTGCAAACCCGATAAGGAGAAATAGAAAACGGTTTCTGTAATAGCGGTTATCATTTTTTCTGTATGCGATAAAAAGTACTATTATACTATATGCAAGTGTCAGGGCTGATATTATGCTCATAATGTCGAAAATCACTGCTTTTTCAGCAAACATGCCCCATGAATAGATATTCATGCCTTTTAGATAATATGATGATTGTGAAAATAGCAGTATTACAATGCTGATGAGATAATTTATGAAGAGTAAACGCCGGCCTGACTGACGTTTAGTGACAATATGTGTAAGATGCATGGCCAGTGGCGGTATGAAAACTACAAAGAGATGGCTGAACCTGCTTATTCTTAATCCCGTTTCCGGAACTGTGATTATGCTGTTTAGAAATATATCTATACTCAGAAGAGAATATGCCAGCATCAGGAGGCTGAAGGTAATAGAGCCCGGGCGGTTTTCACCCATTCTCAGCGAGAGGAATGAAAGAAAAACACAACAGAAAAAAGAAAGGAGCGGCGGGAGTCCGCAAGGTATTGTTTTTTCGGCAATATAATTCAGGTCGATACTTCCGATTGCCCAGAAACTGACGGGGATAACTGCCAGCAGTGCCGCAGTTACAAGTGTTTTAACGGCTGCACCGGCAATCCTCCGTCTGGTATAAAGATTAATCCTTATTGCATCGTATCTGAATATACCCCATGCCATAAAGAGTATAGGTATAAATGCAAAATTTCCCGGAGGATAAATGTCAATCCCATTAAGGGCCGGCATATTTCCTATAGTAAGAATACCTATGAATAGTATGGCGAACATTATAAATTTTATTTTTAAACGTGTATGGTGATCAATATCGGTTCTTAGTTTTTTTACTGATAATACAAGGGAGTATACTATAACACCCATGGCGAATATTCCGAATAACTGAAGAACAATCCCCCCTTTTGCTATATAGCCCCATTCATATTCCCAAAGTCCGTAAAAATAATAATCTGTAAAGACGAAAAGTGATGTAATAAAAGCGATAACAAAAGCTCCGATTTCAATGAGTCTGTTTGTTCTATTAACTATTGTGTGCACAAATAATATCAGGATGACGGGCCCGAAAACATAAAAAAAATGAACAAACCGTTCAATCTTCATGATGAGGGGGATATCCCCTTTTAGAAAATGGTGTGATATAAAAACCGGCATAAGAAGAGAATACCAGAAACAGATCAGGGCAAAGAGGATATTTTCATACTGGCGTTTCCCTTTTAGAAGTGAAAAGACTCCAAGAGAAACTCCGGTAATTAAAAAGAGTATAGGGGGTATG
This sequence comes from Spirochaetota bacterium, assembly GCA_038241375.1. Lineage (GTDB taxonomy): Bacteria > Spirochaetota > UBA4802 > UBA4802 > UBA5550 > WRGT01. Next base: position 5,174 of record JBBRFT010000207.1, on the reverse strand, counting down.
AGAAAAATATTTAATTTATCTGTTATTTCCGGCATATTCCCAACCGAATGGACATATTTATTATAAATATCAGGTACGAAATTGTGGAGTAAAGAAATCGAATAGTCAATACTTTTATTTGTAAAATCAGGGATAAGCGGTTATAGCAGTATGGGATGTCTCTGTCGGCATGAAGTAGATTTTCATTTTACACTACAAATCCATAGGGGAATTCCCCCCTATGGTAAAAAGATTATCCCCCTATTTACAATCACACCATTTAAGCCTATTATCTGGTTAGTTTTTAATGAATAATTTAAATTAACTTTTAATTCATTTGTTTAGTACATATTGAATTGTTAATTTAGAATATTGTTAAAAAAGCAATTATACAGTTGGTTAATGTATATGGCACATGGTTACAATCTTAATCGTAGCCCCGGTGGCATGTAGTAGGTACTTAAAGAATACTGGCTTAGAGGTTGATTATGGATTATAAGTCTGGAGTATGTAATTTCTGCGGAACCGGATGCGGCAACTACCTCAATATTCAAGATGGTAAAGTTAGCGGAGTTTTCTCGTCAAGAAACCACCCGGTCAGCAAAGGAAGGCTATGTGTCAGGGGATGGCACTTTCATGAACTGTTAATGACAGATCATAGAATAAGTTCACCCATGATAAAAGTAGACGGCAATTTTAAAAATGTCAGCTACGACGAAGCGATTAGTTTTATGATGGAAAAGATGGCGAAGTACAGCGATAATGCTGCTGAAGAAACGGCATTTCTTGCTTCTCCAAGATCATCAAATGAAAACAATTATCTCTTCGGAAAACTTGCAAGGAGTGTGTTCAAAACAAATAACATCACTCTTGATTCGGAATCAGGTCACAGAAGCAGCATGAATGTTCTTGGTGAAGGTGCGGGATTTCCCGGCATGACAGGATCACTTGAGGATATTTCAAAAACAAAGTTTATCCTTGTAGTCGGGTCTGATATTACAAAGATGAATCCTATCATCGGAAGCGAAATCCACAAGGCTCAGATGGCAGGGACGAAAGTTGTTACTATCAGCAGCCGTGTTACACAGATTGCAAGACTTAGTAATGTTCATCTTCAGATTAAACCGGGATCTAAAAAGAGTTTTCTCGCGGCAATGGCGAAAGCTGTGATAGAAGAGAATAAGCTCGATGCTGATTTTGTAACAGCTTCAACAGAAGGATTTGACGGTTTTGCTACCTCTGTAAATAAATTTAATATGACAGATGTTTTATCACTCACGGGAATTGATTCAGAGACAATTAAGCAGATGGCAGGGGAGTTGTGCAGCGCGGAATCCGCAATGGCATTCTGGTCCACGGGTATTTCTGGTCTTGATCAGGACAGTGTGAGCTATATATACAACCTTATGCTTCTGGCTGGAAAAATCGGGGAAGAAAACTGCGGCGCAAATCCCATTACCGGAATCTGTAATCTTCAGGGCGGATATGATATGGGGACTGCTCCTGATCTGCTCACAGGTTTTCAGAAACTCTCTGACAACGATGCGGCTGCAAAGTTTGAGAAGAGCTGGGGAGTTAAATTGAATAAAGATTCAGGAAAAGATCTTTATGAAATGCTTGCCGATAAAAATTCAAAACTTAAGTGTCTTGTTGTTGCAGATCACGATGAAGGGATTGTTAAGTACAGCAAAGAGATTGAGGCACTTGAATTTGTTGCTTATTTCGGAACTTTCGAGAATCCATTCGTAAAATTTGCTGATGTTGTGTTCCCCATTGCCGGAGTTATTGAAGATGAAGGGACATATACAAATACAGAAAGAAGAGTACAGCTCTCACGAAAAAGAGTAGAGCCCTTTGAAAATGTAATGCCGGGCTGGAAACTCTTTCCTATGATTGCAGCAAAGGCTTCTTTATCATGGAAATACTCTTCACCTGAAGATGTATTTAAAGAGATAACCTCTTTGACTCCATCTTACTCCGGAATGACTTATGAAAAGATTGAAAAGTCATTCGGTTTACAGTGGCCGTGTAATGATAAATTTCCTGAAGGGTGCAAAAGACTCGATGGTGCGTCTGCCGGAAGAAAATTTAAATTTGCGCCTGTTACCGGAAGTTTTGCAGTTCCATCAGCATCCGCGGATTATCCTATACTCCTCATCGCGAGCCAGGGTCAGCATTTCTGGCATCAGAATAATATAATGAAGAAGACTTATATTCCTAAAAGAGAATATAACGCAACACTCCTTGTTTATCCCAAAGGTTATATCGAGATATGCAAAGATGATGCTGCAAAACTTCAGGTGAGAGAACACTGGAATGTTAAAATAGTATCTTCTCACGGATCGATGATTGTTGCGGTTAAGATTTCGGAAGATGTTAAAACCGGTACAGCATATGTTCCTTACTTCATCAGAGAGATGATCTCTTCATTTCTTCTTGAGCATAATCAGGAATTTGACAGGGGAGAAGACACAATTATTCCAATCAGGATAGAGAGGATATAATTATGTATTTGATAGAAAAAAATAATGTAATGAAGCTGGCCGAAGAGCTTGCAAAGTCCTACTTTCTTTACGGTCCGGTTGTTGATAAAGAGACAAAACAGGTCTTCTTCAACAAAGTTGAATCTGCTTCAGAGATAAGCCTTACAGCGGAGATACCATCGATACCTCCTAAGACTGTGGTCTTCCCGCAGATCGAAAGGATACTTGAATATAAGTATGAAAAAGATTCTAAAAAAGTTCAGATGAATGCCGACTTTGACACTTCCTCCAAGGCTCTTTTCGGAATCCGTCCATGTGATCTTACCGGTATTCTTGTGCTGGATAGATTTTTTATGGGACTTGAATTTGTTGATGATGTTTACCTTGAGCATAGAAAGAGAATGTTTATAGTAAGCAATACATGTACGGTTCCGTTTAAGCAGTGCTTCTGTGTATGTACAGACAGCGGTCCTGCAGCGGAGGAGGGCTATGACCTTAACCTTACAGATCTTGGTGATATGTATCTTGTCGAGACTGGAAGTGATAAGGGGCGCGAGTTTGCTGAAAAAATGGGACTTCAGAAAGCGGGAGCTGAACATACTTTAGAGAAAAAGAATGCCGTTGATAAATCTATCTCTCTTTTTGAAAAGCTTGCAACTGATAATAAAGCATGGATTTCCCGTGTTATGAACAGAGTTACAACAGGTTTTATTAAAGATGAAGTATGGGAGCATATAGGTAAACAGTGCTTCGAGTGCGGCGCGTGTACTTTCGTATGCCCCACCTGTTCCTGTTTTAATATTGAAGATCACAACAAGTTCAGCGGTTCAACTGACCGTCTTAGAACGTGGGACTCATGCTCGTTCGAAGGATATACCAAAATGGCTGGTGACCACAATCCTCGTCACCCCGTTGAAGATAGACGAAATAAAAGATTTTTCTGTAAACTTTCATATTCGCAGTCAAAGAAGTATTTAAGACCGGGATGTGTCGGATGCGGAAGATGCCAGTGGGTCTGCCCGGGCGATATCGGACTCCCCAATGTGGTTACATATATTAGACGCGAAATTACTGAGTAGGTGACTGATATGAGTGATGTACAGAAAAGAGTAGTTACAATTCCTGAAATTGCAACTGTCGTTGAGGTCAAAGATGAGATACAGGATGTTAAAACATTCTACCTCAAATTTGATAATCCTGAAGTTGACGCAAACTTTAAGATTAAGTCGGGACAGTTTGTTATGTTAACCGTTTTCGGCTACGGCGAGTCGGCGATATCGCTCCCTCCAAGTCCCGAGAACGACAGATTCCATCTCTCCGTAAGGAAAGTGGGAAAGGTTACAGATGCGCTTCATAATCTTGTAGCCGGAGATAAAGTGGGAATACGCGGGCCATTCGGCAACGGTTTCCCCTTTGAAGAGATTAAAGGGAAAAACATAATATATGTTGCCGGCGGCATCGGTCTTATTCCGCTCCGGTCCTCAATTGTTCATGTTCTTCAGAACAGAAAGGATTTCGGAAGGATTATCGTTCTTCTCGGCGCCAGAACTCCCAATGACCTTATGTATCAGAATGATATTGAGGAGTGGCTGAAGATCGAAGGCTTCGAGTGTTACGTAACCGTAGACCAGAAGACCGAAGGATGGAAGGGCGAGACCGGTTTTGTAAACAGCCTTATTGAGAAAGCAAATGTTCCCGTTGAGAACACCGTTGCATTTGTTTGTGGACCACCTGTGATGTTCAACTCTGTAATTGGAGATCTCATGAGCAGGGGACTTAAAGATGACTGTATAATTTCAACTCTCGAAAGACACATGAAGTGCGGTATCGGAAAATGTCAGCACTGCGCAATCGGGAGAACGCTGGTATGCACCGACGGACCTGTTTATACATATAAGCAGATTAAAACTCTAGGTGAAGTAATCTGATGAATACTTTAATCTCTGACATAAAAAATGTTATAGGGGGAAACTGCTGCCTTGTCGGGATGGGGAATTATCTCAAGAGCGATGATGCTGTGGGTCTCTATATCATTGAGTCGGTTAAAAAAGCTGCAGGTAATACCGGTATGCTTTTGAATGTAGAGGATGTGATCGAAGCTTATGTATTTAAAATCGCCGAGATGGATTGCGACACTGTTGTCGTAATCGATGCGGTAAAAGCGCAGGCTGAAGTCGGTTCAATACTCTTCGGTACACTTGATGAAGAGTTTGAAGAGCTGTCGGGAACTCTCTCTACTCACAAACTGGCTCTGAAGATGTCCGGGAAGATATTCACAGAACACAAAAAAGAGACTTACCTGCTTGGTGTTGTAGTTAACAATATAGATTTCGGGGCAGAGCTTTCTCAGGCTGTACGTGAGAGTGCCGATGCTCTGATAGAGATAATAATAGATGCTTTAAATCGTGATAAAAGGAGTTTGTAAATGAATACTGACATTTACGGAAACTTAATGACCGCCCTGGCAATACTCGCAGCTTCAGCAGTTGTCTCACCGCTAGTAGCGGGAGCAAAAAGAAAGCTTGCCGGCTGGATAAATTTCGCACTGGTTGCGACTGCTGCTATTCTTCTTCTTCATACAAGTTATGCGGTTATTTTTAAAGCTGTTCCGCAGGGATCAACAGTAATTCATCTGGGACCCTTCGGGATTTACTTCCTTGTGGACAGCTTTTCCGCATTTTTTATCGCTATAATCGCTTTCATGGCCATGAT
>JBBRFT010000206.1:0-6778 GCA_038241375.1 Spirochaetota bacterium | reverse complement strand
GTATAGTTGTTAAGATTAACAAATGGGATAATAAGTGTAAAGTTTTGAGGTTTTTTTATTTTTAGAGATAAAAAAGATCTTTTCGGAAGATCTGGAATGGGCTGATCAGCGATTCTCATTTTTTTTCTTGAAGGATCAGCTTCAAGTTTTGTCCATGAAGAATCAAATTGCTGAAGAGTTGTCCATTCAGCATCAAATCCGTTTCTGATATATATATCCTTATCAAGAAGCTGTATCTCCTGAGCCGATGCAGGGGAGATTGTAAACAATATTAAAAGCATTACCAGAGTTCTCAAGCAATTATACCTCACAGGATATAGTATAAGATCAGTTTGTTTTCTGCTGTCAAGATTTATTCATACAGTGGAAGAAACATCCGGTGGGAGGAATTTATTTCAGCGTATGTGAAGCATATACATCGCGAAAATAAATCGCTGCCCATTATGTTTACCTGGGGGTGTGATACAACATTTTTGAGTTACAGGCAGGTTTTATAAATATATTCCGGCTGTTTCTGTTAGTCGGCCGGAATATTATATGGTTTATTTAATTATTGTTAAGTATACTACTTGTTATTAAATCAGTGTCAATAAATCATCTTTTGAATATTTGTATTCCTTTGTACAGAAAGTACATGTAATGGATGCTCCTTCATCTTTTTCGATCATATCTTCTATCTCTTCCTTCGGGAAAGTTTTCAGTAAGCTGAAGAGCGTTTCATGAGAACATCTGCATTTGTGTACCAGCGGGGTAGTGCTTAAAACTTCAGTTTTATGATGATCAAACAGTTCCTCCACTATTGAGTAGATATTTTCTCCATGATTGAGCTTGTCTCCCAGATTGCGATCCATCTTCTTTATGTTGGCTTCTACTTTTTCGATTGCAGATATATCGGTGTCGGGAAATGTCTGTATAAGAATTCCGCCGGAAGATGTTATTTCCCCCTCTTTATTTATGTTGAGTCCGATAATGACTGCGGAAGGTATCTGTTCAGAGGATACCAGATAATAGGCTAAATCTGCAGCAACTTCACCGTGCATTAGTGGGGTTACACTGCTGTAAGGTTCTTTCATGCCGGTATCCTTGATTACAGTAAGAAGTCCCGCGCCTATTGCTTTTGAAAAGCTGATTCTCTCAAACTCATCTGTAATGTCAACCATGGGATTAGCTATGTAGCCGCGGAGGTTTCCGAATGCGTCAACCTGAACGTGTACTTCGCCAATGGGTCCGCTTCCGGAAAATTTTACCAGTATGCTCTGGTTTGTTTCAGGTTTTAATGTCGCACTTAGTAGAGCAGCGGCATTGATAGTCCGGCCCAGAGCTACAGTTGAGTTTGGTGTAGTGTTGTGCAGAGAAGTTATCTCTCTGGTGATGTTAAGTGATGTTACAGTGTATGCTCTAAGTTTTAGTGATTCGCAATATAATCGTGATATATTATCCATTTATTTTTCCTTTTAATAACTCTGTTCTGTTCCGAAGGCGCCTCTTCCTTCAAGAGGGATGAAAATGTAATCTTTGTATTCCCGCTTAAGGGCTTTGGTTATGCTTTCCGCTGTTTGAAGTTTAGTTTTTATACCTTTGCCGATAAAATTTGAGCCTGCATCTACATAATAAACAATTCCTTTTTCATTTTTATCAGCTTTTATGTGTCCGCCATGAGTCGGTTTAAAATTAAATCCTTCACTTCGTAAAGAGTAGTGAGTAATTTCATGAGGTTTTGTACCTATTGAATAAAATTTTGGGGAATAACTTGAAGTCTGAGGGACAAGTGCAATGTATGTTATATGCTCTCCGGGCTTTAAGGCTTTCAGGTGTTCGTGAAATTTTTCTTTTCGGATGTTATCCCAGTTCATAACTTCAACGTATCTTCCGATTTTAAGCTTCTGCTGTAATGGGATGAATACAGTATCGAGCATATCGTTTTTTTTCAGGTATAGAATATGTTCCGGCGAAAATGACGATCTGAAGAAAGTCTCCATGGGTACACGGAGTTCCGGATTCTTTTTGTAAAGAGGCCATGTTGATAAAATTTCCATCGCTTCAGATGATTTTTTATTTTTTGAAAATGAAGAAGTGTAGAAGTACAAGGTGTCATCTTTGGAAGGTCTAACTATCCCGGCTTCGGCAGTATAATCTGACGAAGAGATATCTATTACATTAATCAATATCAATCCGCCCTCATCATCAAAACCGGTAAATTGACCCTGCTGATCTTTTGTACTGCCGACTCTTCTGACAACTTTACCTGATGAAAGTCTGCTTGTATCATTTAGTTCCTCAATAATATTATTATCAAGCAGTTCCATTACATCTTTTTTTGTTTCGATTTTCATTTTGCATCCCATTTGCTGTTGTAATGGATATCTGATGAAAACATGTGGTTAATAAGATTGTCAGGATTATCTCTTACTATCAGATTTGACAGATGTTCCTCTTTTAAAAATCCCTCTTCTACCATAAGTTCAAGCTGTTTTATGAGATTGTTATAAAAACCGTTGATATTCATAATCATAACCGGTTTTGAATGATAACCGAGCTGGAGCCATGTGAATACCTCAAGCAGCTCTTCGAGAGAACCTATCCCGCCGGGAAGACAGATAAAAGCATCAGACATACTGTACATTAATGCTTTCCGTTCATGCATTGTTTTCACAACAATAAGTTCAGAAATCCCCTTATGCGAAACATTTTCATGAATCATTTCAGGTATAATTCCTATAACGTGTCCGCCGTTATCCATTATGGTAGACGAAATGGTACCCATTAGCCCGATATTCCCGCCTCCATAAACAAGCGATATGGAGTTTTCAACGAAATATTCGCCAAGTTTTACAGCCGAATTTGAATAAACGGGATTTGTACCGGAACTCGATCCGCAGAAGACGCATATTTTCTTCATAAATTCTCTTTTTAACGTTAATTGTATTAATGGCGGTTCCAAAAACTCGGTTTCGGAACTGAAGGGAGTCCTGTAAAAATTGAGTAATTAGGATTTCCATGAAATAGCCTATAAGATATTCATTGAAAAAAATACAATTACTTTCACTTCACATGGAATTTTTTTGTAAGTACTAAAAAGCTGTTGGTGGAATTTATTCTCTCCATACCTGAGTGGGGATGAGAGCAAATATTCCCATTTTATAATTATTTTTTTGTAAAAAATAATAAGAATCACTTGACTTTCATTAACTAAATAGTTAGTTAATAAATATAATATCTAAGGGTCAGAGCCGAACATTGATGAATCAGGGGTCAGAGCATGAAGGGCGAGAGAACTTTTATTAAAATAGCGCAGAAATGAGAGATAATTTATGAAGAAAAAAGATAATATAGGGACTGAGGAGAAAGTTCTGGCAGCTGCTGTTGAAGAATTTGCAGCACTTGGCTACGCAGGGGCCAGAGTTGATGCAATTGCCGAAAAAGCAAAAGTGAACAAGGCGATGATTTATTATCACTTCAAAAGTAAAGAACAGCTGTATGAACGGATTCTCAATGATATTACTTCAAATATTTTCGCTCAAATAAAGGAGGCTGCCGTAGTAGAGGGAGATCCTATGGATGTTCTGAATTCTATAATAAGCAGATATATGGATATGCTGGATGGTTTTGATAAAAGTTTTTTTCAGATTATGATGAGAGAAATCGCAAGTGGAGGGGAGTATTTTAAAAAGATAGCCGTTCCCAATCTTATCCTTCCTGTGTTTTCAATTGTAGCTCCGTTGATACAGTCCGCAATAGAGGAGGGGCGGATGAGAGAGTTAAACCCTTTTTATACTTTTCTGCAGATTTTAGGCGGTGTGGTATTTTTTAATATAATACGGATTCCGCTGGAGGGCACCGATCTTGCTAAAATTATTTTTAAAGATGGTTATCTTGATGCATATAAAGAAAATTATTTTAAAGTATTAAAAAACGGCCTGGAACTTAATGGTGAAAACTTATGAAAATAAAAATGTTTTATTTACTGAATACAGTGTTATTATTTTTTTGTTTAAGTAATTACGCTGTTTCGGAAGAGATAAAAATAATAACAGTGCAGGATGCGGTCAATACAGCACTTGCAAATAATCACGATTATAAAATCGCAGAACTGAAACTTAAACAGGCAGATGAGAAAGTACAGGCCGTATGGGGTGAGCTCTTCCCTGTACTTGAGTCTGAAGCGGCACTGACCAGGCAGAATGCAGAGAAGGGATTTATGAGTCTCTCTGACGGGCAGATTGACATTAAATTTGTTCAGCTTCGATTCGGAATTAATCCCGGGATTTTTTATAATTCACTTCAGCTTTCCAGAGATTCATATGTTGGATCAAAAGAAGAGGTGAAGAGGATTAAGGGAGAGACCGAACTTGCCGTCATAAAAAGTTACTTCTCTCTTATACTTGCCGGGGAGATGATCTCTCTTCGAAAGGAATCGATCGATCTGCTTAAGTCGAATTTAAAAGATGTTCAGAATATGTATTCAACTGGGAGTATCCCGAAGTTTGACCTACTTCAGGCAAAAGTTCAGCTTAATAGCATGCAGCCGTTACTTTTTGAGTCAGAAAATAATTACATGACAGCTTTAGATTTATTCAACTATACTTTGGGCAGTGGTGAAACTTATAAAGCAGATCTTTCGATACTGGAAAAAAGTATCGAAAAAATTCCAGATGAAAATATTGGTAAGAAAATTGAAACTCTTACATCCGCAGCACTTAAAAACCGGCCGGAACTGATTCAGATTGAGAAAAAAATCCAGGCATCACAGCACAAGGGTAACATCTATGATTCATATTATCTGTGGCCGACATTTTCAGCCGGCGGATATTACGGTATGACGAAGAGTGACCCTAATAGTATCAATACAGGAATTACCGGACCCTTTGCCCCTGATTTCTCCCAGCTGTCTGGCGATGATCAATGGCAGAATAATTGGCAGGTTAGAGTTGCTGCAACATATAGGTGGGGTTCGCTATTCGGCGTAGATTCCAACAGTTCGTTCTCAAAAGAAGCTGATCTCTCGGTTAAGCAGAGTGAAGAGGAGCTGTTGAAACTTAAACGGCTTATAGCAATAAATATAAGTTCAGGTTATTCAAAACTCCTAACATCAAGCTTAACTATAACGTCGCAGAAAGAGAATGTTCAAACGGCCGCTGAGGGCGTTAGAATTGCAAGAGAGAGTTTCCGTGCGGGAGTTATAAAAAACTCCGAACTGCTGACTTTTGAGCTCGCGCTGACTTCGGCCAGGACCGGATACATTAACGCAATCAATTCATATTACACTGCTCTGGCTGAGTTGAAGAAAGAGATCGGACTGAGTGATTATTCAATAATTTTTGAAAAGGTAAACAAATGAAAAATAAAAAAATTCCTCTAATAATATTCGGAATAATACTGATTGTTTCCACCCTATACTTTGAGGTTTTCCGTAAATTGAATGGTGATTCCGATGTCATTTCAGGTTCCGGTACAATCGAAGTAACTGAAATTGGAATCAGCTCAAAAATAGCCGGACGTGTTGCCGGGCTTCCTAAGCCTGAAGGTTCAGAGGTTAAGCCTGGAGATCTTCTGGCCAGACTTGAGTATGAAGAGCTCTCAGCTCAGCGTCATTCCGCAAAAGCTAATTTTGATAATGCTGAAAAAAATTACAGCAGATTGAGGGACCTATATAAAAGCGGATCAATTTCCCGCAAAGATCTTGATAACGCAGAGGCTGCGTTTCGCATGGCAAGGGCCGGATATGATCAGGTGAGCGCTACAATTGAGAACGCTGTAATTTATTCACCGATTGAAGGGATAGTTTTAGATACAAGCGTTGAAGTGGGAGAGATGGCTTTTCCTGGAACGCCAATACTCACAATTGCCGACCTTTCAAAAACATGGATGTATATTTATGTTAATGAAAAGCGACTCGGTTTCGTAAAGATCGGACAGCCGATAAAAGTTTATATCGATTCATTTCCGGATAAAGCATTTAGAGGAAAGATAGTATCAATATCAAATAAAGCCGAGTTTACTCCAAAGACCATTCAGACTAAAGATGAAAGAGTTAAACTTGTTTTTGCTGTGAAGGTTATGATCGAAAATCCGGATCTGATTCTAAAACCTGGAATGCCTGCGGATGCAGAAATTTTATTATCCGGAGAGACAAAGTGATTGCTGTAAAAAATATCACTAAAAAATTCGGTGATATAACTGCCGTTGATGATTTGAGCTTTGAAGTACGGAAAGGTGAGATCTTCGGTATAGTTGGGCCCGACGGGGCAGGGAAGAGTACGCTGCTCCGGATGATGTCCGGAATACTTAATCCCGGAAGCGGTGTTGTCGAAATCAATGGCGAGAATATTCAGAACAATCTTTATAAGATTAAAGAAAATCTCGCGTATATGCCTCAGCGATTCGGCCTATATGAAGATCTAACTGTTGAAGAGAATATATTTTTTTTCGGACGACTTTTTGGAGTATCGAAAAAAGAGATAAAATACCGGATTCCTGCTCTTTATGAGTTCAGCAGATTGGAGCCGTTCAAGGACAGGCTGGCCGGGAAACTCTCAGGCGGAATGAAACAGAAACTGGGCCTGGCGTGCTCTCTCATTCACAGTCCGGATCTGATACTTCTTGATGAACCGACTAATGGTGTAGATCCTGTTTCACGCAGAGAGTTCTGGAAAATTCTTTATACTCTCCTGGGTGATGGTGTGACAATTGTTGTAAGTACTGCATATCTCGATGAGGCAGAAAGATGTAATCGTGTTGCAATGATGGATAAGGGTAAATTTATTCGTAATGGAAAACC
>JBBRFT010000205.1:0-6805 GCA_038241375.1 Spirochaetota bacterium | reverse complement strand
CGGAGAGGATCATTTGAGTTCCCAGCTCTTTACATTTGCTTAAAAGTCTGGTTAGTGCGTGAAGTCCTGTTGCATCCATCGCAGGTACATTTCTCAGCCTTATAATCAGAACGGGAATAGGGCTACGGTCGAAAACAGCTCCTTCCAGAAATTTGTCGGCAATCCCGAAGAAGAAGGGACCGTTAATCTCATAAATTCCTACACCTTTTGGAAGTTTAATGTTGCGGGAATCGAGATATTTTTTTAAGTCTGTTGTGTCATCCTCTGCCTGTTCGTGGGTAAAACCGCTTTCTGTAACATCTGACATCCTTTTCATGAAAAGAAGTGCTGCCAGAATCATGCCGACTTCTATTGCAACGACAAGATCAACAAATACAGTAAGAAAAAAAGTTATAAGAAGTACTGTTACATCACTTTTCGGAGCTCTTAAAAGTGATTTGAAGCTGTGCCATTCGCTCATTTTGTAAGCTACAATAACAAGAATGGCCGCAAGAGCTGACATTGGAATAAATTTTGCAAGCGGCATAAATGCCACAAGCATTATAAGGAGAACAATGGCGTGTGTCATTCCGGCAATTGGTGTCCTTCCTCCGTTGTTAATATTAGCAGCTGTTCTTGCAATTGCTCCTGTAGCGGGCAATCCTCCGAATAGTCCCGAAGCGATGTTGGCGGCTCCCTGAGCTATAAGTTCGGCGTTAGGACGGTGTGTGCTTCCGATCATACCATCTGCTACAACTGCAGAGAGCAGTGATTCGATTCCCGCAAGAAGAGCAATGGTTATGGAAGGCATAATCAATTGTTCAATTTTATCAAATGTAATAACAGGTAATGATATTGCAGGCAGCGAAGATGATATCTCTCCGAATCTTGAACCTATAGTTTCAACAGGTATCTGGAAAAAATATACAGCGACTGAAGCTCCGATTATAGCTATAAGTGATCCCGGAATTTTGACGGTAATTTTCGGCCAGTAGATAATAGTCAGCAGAGATATAAATGCAACTCCGGCCGCCCAATAATTTAATGTTCCCGCATTTACGGCAAATGAGTTCCACATGCCAACAAATCCTGCAGGCATTTTATCGATAGACAACCCGAGAAAATCTTTCACCTGTGTTGTGAATATAACAACAGCGATTCCGCTTGTAAAGCCTGTAGTTATAGGATACGGTATAAGCCTGATAAATGTTCCGAGCCCTATAAGGCCGAAAATTACGAGAAAAATTCCAGCCATGATGGTGGCGATAATGAGACCGTCAAAACCATGTTTCTGGATTATACCAAATACTATAATTACGAAAGCTCCCGTTGGACCGCCGATCTGCACACGGCTCCCCCCGAGAAATGAAATAAGAAAACCTGCAATTATGGCCGTGTGAAGTCCTTTCTCCGGTGAAGCTCCCGATGCTATGGCAAGTGCGATCGAAAGCGGGAGCGCAATGATAGCCACTACAACTCCGGCTGTGATGTCTTTTATAATCTGTTCTTTTGTGTATGTACTCATTAAGGAAAAAAACTTAGGCTTGAACACTTATTATCCTCCATATTAAAATAAAAAATTATTTACCATAGTAAACCTGCTATGTGGAAGTCAATAAGATTCATTGATTTAGCGAATTATTTTGATTAAGGTCGGATATTTAAAGCTTTTATTTAGGCTCTGGCCCTATTGTCTGGTAAAGTTTTCAGAATAGAATATTCCATTCCGGGCTCTGGCCCCGATATAATGAAAGTCGGCTCATTCCGGAATGTGGGAAAAAGAGATATAATTATTCAGGCCCTCATTTCCCCGGAGTGGGCTTTTAAAAGCAAAACCATAAGTGAATTTGTGAATCAAGGAAAAGAGGGCCAGATCCTGTTTTTTTTGAAAATTTTTCAGTGATTAATTATGTGTTTTGTCAATTAAGGGCCAGAGCATTATTTTTTAAAGGGGATATGTCAAATTATTGAAATCTGTATATATAGCAGAAATACTGAAAGAATAAGGGTCAGAGCTGTAACAATCACTCCAGCTTTGAGAAACTCAAAAAATGTTATATTTACACCCAGCTTCTTTGCTGATTCAATAACTATAATATTCGCCATTGCTCCGAAAATTGTAGCATTTCCGGCGATTGTTGATGCCGAGGCCAGGGAGAGCCAGATGATGTCGCTCCCTGAGTTTTTAAGTATGGGGATCATTAAAATTGTATAGGGCACGTTGCTGACAATCTGCGAAAGAATAAGGCTTATTACATGAATAACACCTATCCCGTGAAGATCCGGGGTGATGGTGTACCTGTCGAGTATATGCTGGATAAGTCCGGTTTTCTCTATCCCTCCTACTACGATGAAGAGAGTGGCGAAAAACAGAATGAGTACCCAGTCTATATTCTTTATAACTTCTGAAGGTTTTATCTTCCCCAGAATGAGTATAAGAGAAGCTCCGATTAATGATATTACCGGAATTGATAAACCGAGTCTGCCGTTAATAAAGAAAAGTACTATGACAAGCATAAATATTGGAGCTGAAAATTTCATAGAGAGATAGTTATATTCATATGATCCAGGCTGAGGGTCGATGGGATTGAGTTTTTTAAAGTTAACAGGGTATAGAAATTTAACGACAAAGTATATGATCAGCATCCCTATAATCGAAACGGGCATGAGGTGCAGAAGAAATTTGGAATATGATATTCCGGAGTTGATTCCAATGAGCATATTCTGCGGATTCCCCGTTATTGTCATTGCGCTTCCTGTGTTAGAGGCGAGTATTTCGGCAATGAGATAAGGTATGGGGTTAATTTTAGAATCGCGGCAGATTGATATTACAATTGGAGTGTATAAAAGAACAACCGCATCATTTACAAGGAAGGCGCTGGAGATTCCTGTTGTGTATATAACAATAAATAGAAGTCTCCTTTCATTTTTTGCAAGCGTAATGGTTTTGTTTGCTATGAATTCAAAAAACCGTCAAGCTCAAGAACCGTAATAATTATCATCATCCCGATGAGGAGGGTTATTGTGTTGAAATCTATGGCATTTATCGCCTCATCGAAAGTAAATACTCCGAAAATAATCATTGCAACCGCTCCGAAAAAAGATGCGGAGGGTCTGTCGATATTTATTCCAGGCAGGCGTGTGAAGATGATTCCTATATAAGTAATTACAAATATGATTGAGGCGGTTATTATCATAAATATGACCTGAACCCGGTTTATTCTCTATAATTGGCGTAAATTCAGGTATAGGAAACCTGAATTGTCTTGATGGGGGCTTAATAATCTGATTTTACAGAGTTAAAGGGCAGCTTTTCTCAACTTCATGCTGGTGCCGGCAGGTGAAAAACCTGTTAGATAGCGTCAGCCCCTTATAAGCCCCGCAGAGCGTTCTGTATTCAAGAAAACGAAGTTTATGAGTAAGCCCTTCTTACGCTTTTATTGTTGAATTTAATATTTACATCAGCATAATAATTGTCAAATATTATTGACAGAAGATGCAATATTATGTCATATTAGCATGTAAGTTTTGCTCAAAATGCCGATAATCAATAATGAATCAGATATATGTATTCTCTTTTCAGCTTTCCCCATTTCTCATGGGGAAGGTGCCCCTCAGGGCGGATGGGGAGGCCGGTTCATCAATTGTATAGTTTTGATGTCATGTCTTTAAATTTAAATATGCTGGTGCAATGGTGATGAGAGTTAAAAGGATTTTTCTTCTTTTCTATGTTCTTCTGTTTACGCTTACACCGTTGGTTTCGGTATATCCCGATATCAATCCGGCAAAGTTTGAATCGGCAAAGAATCATTTCAGAAAGGGAATTGTTTATTTTAATAATATGCAGTATCTTGCTGCTGCTGATTTTTTCAGGAGAGCAGTACAGGAATATCCCGATTATTATTCCGCAAGGGATTATCTGGCAAGATCATATAAATTATCCGGTTTTAAATCCAGCGCTCTCGTTGAATTGAATAAAACACTGGAAATTTATCCCGATAACGTGGCAATTAAAAACCGGATAGAAAGTCTGCACTTTAGAAATGCCTATAGCGGGGATGACTCCGATGTAAATTATATTCTTCAAAGTGAATATAAATCTTCAGAGATGAAAAAATTCTCTTTTCCGGATGCTGCTGACATGGCAGTTGATAATGAAAGGAATCTTTATATAACATCTTTCTCTACATCCAAGGTTGTAAAAATAGATCCAAATGGAGTGGGGGAGGAGATAATAAGACCTGGTTTCGGCGGGGGACTTTATGGTATTGATATATTCAATAAGACATTTGCTGTGTCAGATTTTAAAAGTGATATGGTTTATATTTTTTCTGAAAAAGGTAAGATGCTTAAAAAGTTCGGCGGCAGCGGTAATGGCGAAGGTTTATTTCATGGACCCAAAGGTGTATGTTTTGACCGGAAGGGCTTTATTTTTATAGTAGATGGCGGAAATTACAGGGTACAGAAGTTTGATGTAAACGGCAGGTTTGTTCTCAGTTTCGGGAAGATGGGGGATTACGAGAGTGAACTTTCAAATCCAACTGATATTGCCGTTCTAGGAGAAAATGTTTATGTGACTGATACCTCCAATAAAAAGATTGTCGTTTTTGATCACTACGGAAATTACGTTAAAGAAATTTTTATGGATGAGCTTCTTTCTCCCAGGGGAATCTCCGTTAAGGGGAATAGTCTTATAATCTCTGATGAAAAATCGGGCGTTATTATTTATGATACAGTGAGCGGTGCAAAAACTCTCTTCAGCTCATGGGGAAGTGAAAGCAAACCTGAATGGGATAAGGAGAGGAAGCTTAACAGGCCTCTTTCGTCAATTTTTGATCAGGACGGATTCTTCTATGTTCTTGAATCGAGACCTGGCAGTATATACTGTTTTTCTCCTGCAGAAAAACAGTATTCAAATCTGGAGCTTGAAGTGACTTCGGTTGATGCCGCCAGCTTCCCGGTGGTTGCATTTTATGTTAATGTTAAAGGTCGTGACGGGAAACCGGTATACGGTTTACGGCCTGAAAATTTCGGGATAACAGAAGATAACTCTGAAATTATAAATTTTCAGACAGATTATCTTAAACGTAGAACAACTTCAGCGTCATTTGTAATGGCCGTAGACCGGTCTCCTGAAATGAGTGCTTATCACAAGGATCTTCCATGGCTGGCTGAGTTTATACTAAAAGTGATGAAGAAAAATGATACTGTCGCACTTCTGAATTTTAACGATCAGGTCTGGCCAGGCAATAATTTTGACTGGAGCAGGAGACGGACTCTTGCCGCACTTGAAAAGATGGAGTACAGGCCGGGAAAACAGACCGGATCGGCATTATATCAGGCGATTACTGATCTTATCCCCAGGCATGATAGAAGGGGCGTTATACTGATTACGGACGGCACTGCAGACGATGATTCTTTCAGGCAGTATACTCCTGATACAATTATTGATTACGCGAATGAACATTATATTCCGATTTATATAATCTCACTAAAGAGTGCCGATCCGGAAATTGCCCGTATAGCAGTGGAGACCGGCGGTAAAGTAATCCGGCCATCTGAAATTGACAGCTTAAGAAAGATATACAGCGATGTAAAATCATCTGAAGAGTACAGATATGTTCTTGTATATAATACTTATAAACTCCCTTCGTTTAACGGATGGTGGGTTGATGTAAAACTTGAAGTTAAATATAAAGGACAGATCGGGAATGAGTGGGGAGGGTACTTTGTACCATAGCAGCGACAGAATGTTTAACGCAAGAAGAAACATGGTGATAAAACTTGAACAGAAAGGTATATCATCAGGTTCGGTTCTTGAGGCAATGATGAAGGTTCCCAGAGATCAGTTTATGTCTGAGGCGCTGTGTTATAGGGCATATGATGATACGTCACTCCCTATCGGATTCGGTCAGACAATATCAACTCCATCGGTTGTAGCTACCATGGTTCAGTCCTTAAGACTTACCGGGGACGAGAAGGTGCTTGAGATCGGTTCCGGTTCGGGTTATCAGGCTGCTGTGCTTGCTGAACTTGCCGGTGAGGTTACTGCAATGGAACGGATTCCGGAGCTTGCTGAGCGTTCAATGCTGGTGTTGGACTCTCTCGGCTATGGTAATGTTAAGATAATTAACGGAGATGATTTTAATTATATAGACGATGTTTTTGATAGAATTATTGTTTCTGCGGGAGTACGTATCTTTCCGGCAGCTTTACTTGCAAAGCTGAATGACGGCGGTATTCTTGTTATACCGGTTGACGAGAGTGGAAGTAATCACCAGATTAAACGATTTGTAAAAAAGGGTGAAACTGGTTTCTTTGAAGAGATAATTGGTCGAGCTACCTTTGTTCCTTATATTATGAATGAAAAGATAGTTTAATAGATATGTAAATCAAATTTTTATTGTAACTACTCATAAACTGGTGGGATTTTATCTCCGCCGCGCCTTCGGCGCGGCGGAGAGTAATTTTACAATTTGTGTTTGAGTAGTTACTTTTTATTCATCGGATATTTTTATTAATCTAAAATAATTGAATCGACCAGCCAATTGACCGCTTTTAACCGTTGAGCTTCTCCTCCGGCCTCATTTCCTCCTTCGGGATAAACCTCAATTGTTTTTTCACCCTGCACATTGTTGAAAAGCCCCATTACACATTCAGGTGGTGAAATTGAATCCTTCAGTCCGGTTATAAAAAGTGCTGGGCAGGTTATGTCATGTGAAAAATTTATAATGTCAAAATAGCTCAGATTCTTTTTAATTTGATTTTTTTTTGTTTTCTGTACATTTATAATATCATTAATTTCGCGAGAAGTGTCACTTATTGA
>JBBRFT010000204.1:0-6849 GCA_038241375.1 Spirochaetota bacterium | reverse complement strand
CCAAAGATTAAATAAAGGACTCCCTTCATATAAAATAGTAAATGATTTTGCCATCTCATTTGACAAACTACCTGTAAACTCCGCAAGAAAATTAGTTTACAGAGATATTATAAAATTCCTTGAGAAAGGAATATTCATGGAGAATGACAGCGATAATGCAATACTCCAGATGATTTTAACGGGAACCAATCCTTTAGAAAATGAAATAATAACCATTCTGAAAAAAAAGCTTAAAACTGATAAAATTTATGCCAGACAATCCTTTACCGACTATGGAATAGATTCTCTGAGCCTTGTTGACCTTATTGTATACCTGGAAGAGAAACTAAGCATTACAATAGACAGCGAAAAAATCAAAAAGATTCAGACCATGGATCAAATGCTGATTTATATATCAACTCTGGAAAAAACCGGGGGAGAAAATATTGCAAATCGTCTATTCCATAGTGATATAACAGAAAAGAAACTCCTGTTTCTCAATCCTATTCTATATATCTGGATTGCGCTTATTAAAATTGCTTTTAAATACATATGGAAAGTGGAGATTATTAACAAAGAAAAACTTATTATAGATAATAACATTATAGTGGCAAATCATACTTCATTTTTTGATATCCCGATGTTAGTCCATGCTTTTTCTATGAACAATATTAAAAACACATATGCAGTAGGAAAAAGCGAAGTTTCAAAAATTAAATATTTCTTTCCCGGGATGCCTGTTATCTGGGCAAATTACGAAAAGAATACAAATGAAGTTTTCAAAAAAAGTTCGGACCTTCTACGTCAGGATAAATCAATTCTGATATTTCCGGAAGGGACCAGAACTCATCATGGCAATATGAATGAATTCAAACAAGGTGCAGCTTATCTTGCTAAAAACAGCAACCGGTCAATAATTCCTGTTACTATTAACGGCGGATACGACATCTGGCCCCCTTCAAAAAAATTCCCGGGATTATTCGGAAAAGCCAAAGGGAGCATTATTGTTCATGACAAAATAGATCCTTCAGACTTTAAAACAGTTGAAAGCCTGAATGCTAAAATTGAAAAAGTTATAAGAAGCGGAATTGATACGGAGATTAATAAAGATCTAAAATAATTGAAGCAGTTTACGATTAAATTAACTAATGACATATAAAACCTTTAAACTCACCCCGTGCCTCCTCTCTTTTTTATCGAAGAGAAGAGATGTGCCGCGCCTCCCGAAGTAGGCGCGGCAGTAGCCGGGAGTGCGTTTAAAAAGTTTTAATAAAAATTCATCCGGTCTAAGCACTACCCTACTCCACAATAAATCTTGACACCATAGACTGAAGCTCACCGGCCTGACCGGACATCTCTTCACTAGCAGCCGCGGTCTCTTCAACCAGGGCCGCGTTCTGCTGAGTCATTGTATCCATTTCAGTTACCGCAATATTAATCTGTTCAATTCCGCGCCTCTGCTCGTCACTTGATGCTGCCATTTCTGACACGATATTACTCACCTGTTTTACAGATTCAATAATCTCTTTCAATGCTTCACCGCTTTTATTTACAAGTTCTGTACCGCTTTCAATTTTATCTACGGAGTCCTTAATCAGTACCCCTATCTCTTTTGCGGCAGCTCCCGCTCTCTGTGCGAGATTTCTTACTTCACCCGCTACAACCGCGAAACCTTTACCCTGATCACCAGCTCTCGCAGCCTCAACTGCCGCATTCAACGCGAGAAGATTTGTCTGGAATGCAATTTCATTTATCATTGAAATGATATCTGCAATTTTCCGGCTCGATTCATTAATCTCTCCGATTGACTTAACAGCTTCCTCAACTATTTTCCCTCCGCTCTGAGCAAGTTCAAGGGACGTCCCTGAAATCCGGCTCGCTTCACCTGCATTATCCGAGCTCTGCCTTATGTTGGCGTTCGCCTGTTCTATCGTTGCAGCTATCTCCTCCAGCGCAGAAGCCTGCTCAGCTGTCCGCTGTGAAAGATTCTGATTGTCTATACTTATCTGTTCCGATGAAGACGCAACAAGCTGTGATGATTTAATAATTTCAGTGATAGTTTTTCGAACCTCGACACTAAGCTGCTGCAACGCATTCCCAAGCTGCCCGATTTCATCATCTCTTTTTACCAGAATATCCGGCACATCTCTGCTTATATCAAGTTTAGCCATCTCATCGGCATGAGCTACTGCAGCGATCACCGGTTTTGTTATACCGGAACCTATAATATATGCCAAACCGGCGCCAAGTACAAGAAATACAACAGTAATTACTGACATAATTATTCTCAGCCGGTTAACACCATATAAAAATTCACGCTGTTCGACTGCAACAGCTATAGCCCATCCATCAGTATTATCAATAGGAGTAAAAGCTGTTACGATATCACGATTATTAAAATAATAATCGGAAGTCCCTTTTTCTCCTTTTATCATACGCTCTATAGCTCCGGCAAGATGGAGAAGTTTTGGGTCATCTTTTGATGCTTTAATCGGATTAAACTGCTTAAGGACAAGATCATAATTTTTATGCCCTATTACGGTCCCCTCCCTGTTTACAACATAGGCGTAACCGCTCTCTCCATATTTTATATCTTTAACAAGATTTGATATTTCACGACCATCTCGAATTCCGTAAAATATACCTTTTATTACTCCATCTCTTTTCAGTGGTACTGCCACAATAACTGTAGGTTCACCAGTTACTCGGCTTATAATTATATCTGAATATGTCGATTTGCCTGAAACTGCAGTTTTAAAATATGCCCTGTCTCCCAGTTGTGCGGCGGATTTTTTTTCATCAAATCTCACGGCACTACCATTGATATCTGTCATAGCAAAAGCCTGAAAACCGAGACGTTCCGCCTCCTTTTTGAGATCTGCAATTTTTTTATCCCAGGGAGTGTTATCTGTAATTATTCTTCGGGAAGCTATAGTCTCAAGAATGGCAATCTGTTTCTCCATATTTGCCTGAAAAACTTTATTAACCTCTTCACTTATCCTGAGCATGCTGTTTCCAGACACATCAAGTATAATAGATCTGGACTGAAAATAGCTTAACAATCCGAAAAATACCGACACAAAGAACAGACAGGCAACTATAAGAAGAGTGAGCCTGATTTTAATTGATTTCATAAAACCCCCATGAAAATAATAAATATATCCTGAACAAGTAGAGCAGATACAATTAAAATAACCAAAATAGAAAAATAGTCAAGCTTTGGCAGGTGATTTTATTATTTCCGGAATTAATAACAGACGTAGTTCTTTAACCGTGTAATCGTTAATAAAAAATGACATATAAAACCTTTAAACTCACCCCCAGCCCCTCTCTTTAAAAAGAAAGAGAAGGGAGATTGAAACAGAGATTATTCTGTTTTTCAACAGTAAACTTATTTTTTCGAAGCCTCTCTATTTTTCATCAAAGAGAGGGGCACGGCAGTAGCCGGGGGTGAGTTTAAAAAGTTTTAATGGAATCTACATATTCATTTCTTTGATTCAAATTGAAGCGGTCACTTCACAAATCGATCACTGTTGTGAGTAATGAGCCTTCAGTTCCTTTAAAATTTCAAATACAACTTTATCATTCTTTTCGAAATCACGTCTGAACCAGAATGAAAGCTGCTTATATCCGCTCCAGCCTGTTACAGCTCCGGCATAATCTAGAGTTTTTACGCCGGGTCTTTTTGATTTAGCTTTTAATTTTTTCATCATCCCGACATACTCCGGGCTACTGCGGAATTCAATAAGAGAATCCACTTCATATTTCAGAATTTCATTATAAACTGCTGCAGGAAAAAGATTTAACAACTCCTCTTTATTCTCTTTCCAGAGTTTCTCTATTCTTGCCCCGTTACGGTTGGACAAAATTGAGATAAATTTACCTTTATCAGATTGTTCCAAGCCAGATTCATCGAAAGCATCTTTTCCCCATTTGGAAAGTACGTATGAAGAAGGATTATTTTTCGCCGTTGTTGCTGTATACTGAAAATATCTCAACGCATGAGTGTAGCCATTCTCTAAACTGGCTTTTCCAATTAATAATTTAACGAATTGCAAACCTGCATCCTCTTTTTCAGCCGCGAATACAGACGATATGATAATTACAAAACCTGATATTATAACCAGACATTTCTTCATATAAAACTCCATGATATTTTTTTATAAGATACGTTCAAAAACCAAAATCGTCAATTATAAAATAATAATTTAAAGCATGGCAAGGCCGCTATTTATTTTTAGGAGCGCAGCGCTCAGCGCTGCGAAAGGAACGGGGGGATTCACTTTTACAAAAAAGTTGACATATCACAGAGTAACAAACTAACTGCCCTCTTGAAGATATTCCATTAAAAAAAATAGAAAATAAGGAAAGAGAGATGAACTCCCTTTATAACTTTTACAAATTCAGCTGCAATAAATACAGCGAAAAGCTGCTTTTCTCAACAGGGATGACCTACGGCGAAGCACTAATACTGATAGAATCACGAGCGGCATTTCTGCAGAAAAACGGATACGTTAAAGGGGACGTAATAGCCCTTCTCTCTCCCAACTCGGAAGAGTATTGTATAACCTTTATGGCAATTACATCAATAGGAGCGGTAGTACTCCCTCTTGACCCGAATCTGAGTAAAGATAAATATGCAGGGATGCTTAAACAGGTAAAATGTAGTTCCGTTTTTACAACTCCGGAATTCAAAAATTATTTCAAACGGGTTAAAGTCTTCTCTACATCTTTCAAAGAAAATATGGAGAAAAAAGCAAAGTTTAAAGAGCAGGATATTTTCGATAACGATATATCATCGATGTTCTATACATCGGGAACAACGGGCGACCCTAAAATTGTTCGGCTGACAAATGGTAATATTTTTAAAACAGCATATGCCAATGCCGAATTCTGCAGAACAACTCCTGACGACATGATCCTCTGCATTCTTCCTTTGTTCCATGCTTACGCGTTAATAGCAGCCTTCATGGGCCCCATAGCTCACGGCAGTTCAATCTGCATCCAGACATCACTGAAAGGCCCTGACATCATGAAAAGCCTGGCTGAAAATCCCATAACAATGTTCCCCGCTGTGCCGCTCATGTGGGAGATGATCATGGATGGAGTAATTAATAAAGCGAGACTCTCGTCAAAAAATAAATATAAAGTTTTCAGATTTTTTCTGAATTACGGGAATCTGTTCCGCAAAACCGGTCTTTCGATTCTTCCAGATACAGTATTTTCGCAGATACACAGTGCATTCGGTCCGAAGATGCGAATAATGATCAGCGGAGGGGCGCCATTAAAAAAGATCTACGCCCGATACTATAACAACATGGGATTTAAACTTATTGAAGGATACGGATTATCTGAAAGTACCGGCCCGATAACCGTAAGCAGCGATAAAAAAAATATTATCGGATCTATAGGTAAACCGCTAAACGGAAACAGAGTTAAACTGAAAAATATAAACAGCGAAGGTGTGGGAGAGATCTGTTTGAAGGGTGATGCTGTAATGCCTGGTTACTACAAAAACGAAATACTTAATTCTGAAGTATTTGATAATGACGGGTATTTTCATACTGGAGACTTAGGGAGACTCGATAGTGCTGGAAATATTTTCATTACCGGACGTTCTAAAAATGTAGTAGTTCTTCCATCGGGCAAAAATGTCTATCCCGAGGAGCTCGAAGGTTACTATAAAGAATCGGAATTAATTTCGGAGATTGCAGTTTTCGGTATAAATAAAAACCACGAGGAATCTGTGTTCGCAGTCATTGTACCTGTAATAAAAAACGAAAACAGCTACGGTTCGATTAAATCAGAAATTGAGCGAATGAACATCACTCTCCCGACATACAAAACTGTGATACATTTTGGAATATCCTTTGATCCTCTTCCGATCAACAGCACAAGAAAAATTTTATACGACAAAGTCCGTGAGGGACTTAAAAAAGGGATCTACATTCAGAATGAAAACGAAAAGATTGTTCTGC
Organism: Spirochaetota bacterium; assembly: GCA_038241375.1. GTDB lineage: Bacteria > Spirochaetota > UBA4802 > UBA4802 > UBA5550 > WRGT01. The sequence goes on along the minus strand of JBBRFT010000204.1, from coordinate 892 downwards.
AGAATAAACTCATATCGCAGAATCCGGCAGAGGAGCATATAATATCCCTGCTTAAAAAAAGATTTAAAAAACAGAATTTATTCGCAAGAGAGACATTTGCCGACATGGGGATAGACTCGCTGGGGCTTGTTGATTTTATCGTTTTCCTCGAAGAACATCTTGAAATTCAAATTGATTCAGAAAAAATGAAACAGATTCAGACTATGGACGAACTTCTTCCATACATCGCGGGACTTGAAAAGACCGCAGAGGGTTCCATAAATCAGAGAATATTCAGCGGCGATATAACAGAGAAGCCATTCATGTTGTTTAATCCGTTCCTTAGACTGTTTATTATAATATTTAGATCTATAAGCAGAAAGTTATGGAAATTTGAAATTATCAATCCTGAAAAAATGGATTTCAATGGAACAATAATATCTGCAAACCACACGTCGTTCATGGATATTATATGGTTATCGATTGCTGTACCCGCGGAATACAGAAAATCTGTTTATGTGACCGGAAACAAACGGTTTTCATTTTTAAAATATATATTTCCGCTGATCCCTGTAATATGGGTCGATGAAAGCAACACGATAGAAGTACTGAAAAAAAGTGCGGATATACTTCGCCAGGGGAGATCTCTTATTATATTTCCGGAAGGTGGGAGATCGGCTGACGGGAAAATGATCGAGTTTAAAACAGGTGCTGCCTATCTTGCGAAAAACCTTGACAGAAAAATTATACCTTTATCGATAAACGGGGCTTTTGACATATGGCCTAAACAACAATCGCTGCCGAAATTCAGCGGCGGCCTGAAAGGATCTATCGTAGCAGGAGATCCTTTAGATTCGGCAAAGTTTAAAGATGTGGAGAGTTTAACTTCAGCTTTGAAAAAAAGTATTCAGAA
>JBBRFT010000203.1:0-6850 GCA_038241375.1 Spirochaetota bacterium | reverse complement strand
CGAGATTTTCATTGATTTCAGTCTGAATTTTGACGAGTTTTTTACTCATTTCTACGAGATTATTTTTATCAATATCTTTGATCTCTTTGATGTAATTTTGTAATTCTTTTACCTGTGCAAGCAGAACAACTGGCTTCATATATTATACCCTTTTGAGGAATTTATGAATAAAGTATTAAACACTTTTATAATAGCAATATTTTTTATTCAAAGTATCGGTTATACAGCGGAAGAAAGTAAATTTACAAAAGAAAATGAGTTAATAAAACTTAAAAAAGTTCTATCTACTGCCAAGATGCGGATAAATTCCGGTGATACTTACAAATGGAAAGATGCTTTCCGATTTTTACCCACTATCTCGGTATCGAGGAGATCCCTTTATAATGAGGCTGCAGCTGATGACACGGAGACTTATTTGTCCGCTTCGATTAGCTTAAATCAGTTTTATGATATGACTGATATAGCGGATAAAAAAAACGCGGAGAAGAGGAAGGCGATTAGAAGGGTAGAGAGCCTGGGATATAGTATTGAAAAGCTGATTGAAAGGAAGTCTCTGCTGAGCGATCAGATTTGGAAGATGAAGCAGATTACGAAGTCAATTGAAGAGCCTATTGAAGCATCAAGACAACAGGAAAAAGTTGATCAGCTGCAGCTGCAGCTGAATGAAACATTTATTGAAATTGAGAAGCTGTTTGCGGAGATTGAATATGTTTGTGTTGAGGTGGAAAGTTGACGGGCAGGGGACACCCACGGGAAGCCGAAAGAACACCCGCCGTGGAATTACCTGAAACTTTAGTCGGAGAGGGGAAATTCAATGCAAATCGAATTCCAGAATGAACCTTGAGCCGCTCTCTCTCTCTCTCTCTCTCTCTCTCTCTCTCTCTCTCTCTCTATGATAATAGTGCCACCAATCTGCTCTGTGAGCATACTAACAAGCTGCATACCAAAACCGGTTGAGTTTTCAAAAGTGACAGATTCCGGAATACCACAGCCGTTGTCACCATAAGTTAACGAGACAAGATTTTCCTTCCTGGTCGCAATTACCGTTATAACTCCATCCGACCGGTTAGCAAATGCATGTTTCATAGAATTAGTGATCAGCTCGTTGAATATAGTACCAATGGGAGAAAGCATATTTGCATTTAAAACAAAATCATCAACATGGATATCTGTTTTTACTTTTGCAGATTGAGGAAATATACTGATGATTTCGTGAATCAGGGGTGGCAGGAATTCATGTATATTGAGTTCATTATGATTTTCTGATTTGTATAGCTTATCATAAAGAAACATCATGCTTTGTACTCTACGAGCAGCATCGGAAAGAATGGCACTATGGGTCTGGTTTTCTTGTGCATTTGCCTGCAACGTAAGTAAACCACAAATTGTATTCATGTTATTTTTGATGCGGTGATGAACTTCTTTAAGGAGAATAGTTTTTTCTTCCAATTGTCTAATAATTATTTTTTCATTTCGCAATCTCCCGGTAATATCTTCAAACATAGCTACCATGCCAGAAAACTTCCCTTCTTTATCACGTAAAGGGCTCGCGTTTACCGACAACATGACGGATCTGCCATCAGGCCATGAGATGCCATGCTGTATATTATATACCGTTTCCCCTGTTGTTTTTACAATATAAAAAGGCTGCTTTTCGTCCGGAAATGGATCGCCGTTAATATCCGTTGGATACCACGTTGGAGCATTATACATTCTTTCCGTAATTTTATTTTTTTCTATTCCAAGTATTTGCTCTGCACGGTAGTTAGCATAAGTGATATTACCAATAACACCTACCAGAGCGATTCCGACAGGACTGGTTTCCATAATCATTGATAAAAGAATGCTTTGTGATTTTATCTCTTCCGCATCTTTTTTTTGTTTAGTAATGTCCCTGCAAAAACATATAAAACAACCGCCATCAAAGGCTGAAAATGTTGTAGAAATTTCAACATCAAATAAACTGCCATCTTTACGGCGGTGTTTTGTCTCAAATAACTCAGATCCATTATTAATAATTCTCTCGATTCTGGCTTCTGTATCTGCCGGGTTTTCATCAGCGTCAAGGTCATTTATCGACACCGCAAGAATTTCCTCTTTTGAATAACCGGACATTTTACAGTAGGCATTATTGGCAATGATTATCTTCTTATCTTTATTCACAACCCAGAAGCCGTCGGCTGTAGTCATTAAAATATCTTCAAGAAATTGCTTATCCTCAAGAATAATCTTCTCTGCCTCTTTGCTTTTGGTTATATCCAGAATTGCACCGATAAGACCCGTAACCGCACCTGAACTATCTGTCAGCGATGATTTGTGAAATATGACATTTCGTAACTCGCCGGAACTGTTTTTGACATGAGATTCATACACCTGTATGCCCGGAAATTTAAAAAGTTCATTATCTTTTTCATGATAGACTCTGGCCAATTCTACCGGAGTGATGTCAAAGACTGTCTTTCCAATCAGTTCTTCCCGGGTTTGCCCGAAGAATGATTCAAATGCCTGATTTAATCCGCTATAGCGACCCTGAATGTCTTTATAAAAAACCGGTACCGGTAATGACTGCAGGAGTAATTTTAAAAAATATTCACTCTCAACAAGTCTTTTCTCTGATTCCATCAGTTCCTGATTAGCTGCAATAATTTCTTCGTTAGAGTTCTCGAACTCTTCGTTTGATGCTGTCAGCTCTTCATTTTTTGTCTTTATTTCATCTTCCATCTGCTTGCGTTCGGTTATATCTCGTGATATAATCAAAAGATTCACAACAGAGTCCTCTTCTAAAATCGGAACAAGATAATTTGAATAATTTCTCATTTCACCATGAGAGCCCTGTCCTTCATGTTCGAAAAACTGAATTTCATGATTTACCTTACATAATTCAGAATGAAACTTAAACGTTTTTTCTGCTTCGGGAGAGAGGTATTGATAAACACTGGTACCGATAACATCTTTTTCAGAAAAACCTTCGGCATAATGATTCATAAAGACGAATCGTTCATCAAGGTCATGAATGGCTACGAAATCTGGAATTGCCTGTACAAGAGATAACCATTTATTCTCTGATTCCATCAACGACTCATTAGTTGCAATAATTTCTTCGTTTGCTGCCATCAGTTCTTCGTTAGAGTTCTCTAACTCTTCGTTTGATACTGTCAGCTCTTCATTTTTTATTTGAATCTTCGACTCACTCTCTAAGAGCTTACTTAGATATACAACATGCTGTGCAAGAGCGCGTGAAAGTTTGATTTTGCTGTAGCTCAGAGAGGAAATTAATTCTGCAAGATTTGAATAAAACCCCATTGTCGCTTCAACAGTTTCCCGGCTATACTTCGGAACTCTTTCAAGAGCAGCAATATATTCTTTTTCATCAAATCCATATTGCCGGGCTTGATTACGGAACAGTTCATAATCTATAATTTCATCATCATAAAAATATTGTCCTATGTATATATTTCCCAGATGTTTGCCACCTATCTCAATAGGAGTCGCCATATCCCAAAGGTTATTCATGCATTTATAGGTCTTGAAGGTCCCTACCGGCACGCCGCTGGAAATGCATACTTCGCTTTCAATACAATTTTTTAATGTTTCCGGATTCACCCTGTGAAACTTTGTACATATATCCTGCCAGCCATTAGCAACCAAAACTTTACCGGAAATATCGAGTATTGCGTTGACTATAGTCGTGATTTTATATAACTTTTCCATTAAAACCTGGATAGCTTCAAGGTCAATAATATCTTCAAGAGTTAAATCACTTATATCTCCATCCGGCTCAGTGATAGAATTGAGTTTTCTTCTGATTGTTGATTCACTTTCAACAATCTTTTGATTGGCATAAAACAATTTGAAAGCCATTTTTATTGACGCGTCGATAACAGTGATACCTGCGTTTTTTACAAGATATCCGTAGGATGTAATCTTTTCAGTTTTATCTACGACTTCAGGTTCTGTATGACTGGATAAAAAAATCAGGGGAATAGTATGTTCTTTTAAAATTATTTCTGCCGCTTCAGTTCCGTCAATGCCTGAACCGAGATTTATATCCATAAGGATTAAATCTATATTGCTATTATGCAAAACCAATTCTATAGCTTTTTCACCTGAATTAGCGGTAATGACTTTATAGCCGTATTTTTCGAGAATAGATTTCTCGGTTAGTGCAATTATCGCTTCATCTTCAACAAGGAGTATTGTTTTCTGTTTTATAACAGACATAGTTAACCTCAAAATAATTGTTGTCTTGTCAACCTTTGCCGCATGAATTATGGTATGCAAAGCATTTGGCTTATTTACATTTAATCCTTAAAAATACAAACTGGACACTCAAAAAAACGCTTACTCTTTATACAATGAGGTAATTATTGCGTCCAGAACTATATATATTGTTTTTACCGGAATAATACATCAAAAACAGAGTAAATAAATACAAAAGGAATTACTAAATATGGCAAAAGAGAGTTCGCTGAAGCTGGACAACTGGAGCAAAGGACTTCTTATCAGTTTGATTTCAAAAGCAATCAGCAGTGATAAAGATATTACACAGGATGATATTGAAAAACTGAAAGAGATCAAAAAGCAGCTGCAGGAGAATTAACAGATTTCAAATTCTGTTCAAAAATAGTAATATTTCACTTTTAGCAACCTGGACCCTTATAAAACTCTAAATATCGCCGTACAGGCAATTCTGAGAAGAATAAAAAGCAATTAAAACGCACCACCGACTATAAGGTCAGTTCATTTTTCCACTAACACCATAGAAAACCAAAATCAGGATATTTACTGTAATACCGTTATTCTTTAGATTAATACCCCGCCGGACCCCTCTACCAATGCAGGGAGCTGGCGGGGTATTTTACTATAAGCATTCTATAAGGACTTTAAATTCCATACAGTACCCGCGGATGGGGTTAAAAAGAAATTTTAACCGGAAGGGTGGCGGTTATAACGAAAAGCAGCCGATGAAGGGCATGGGAGAAATCGCTTTGCTTTATACTGTGATTTGCCCGGAGAGGCTTCCAGCTGGAGGGGTTGTTCCCGGAAGCTGGTAGGCGGTCGGCGGTGTTTTACGGAATGATAACTTAGGACTGTGAGTTGACAGCCAGAATATGTGCCGCCCTGGAGGTTAAAATTTACTTTAATCAAAGGGTGGTGGGGGACGCGGGGATGATGGGTTTTATGAACGAAAACATCATCTATAAAGGAATAAGTGTGGAGCCGGTCAGCTTGCTGATTGGCACGGCACTTGCCTTTTCCGCAAGGGGCGTGACAAAGGCGTAACAGTTGCACGAAATGGAACAAGTACCATACCTACTGCGACAGCAGGTGGTATGTTTCACTACAAAGTACCCGGAGCAGAAAATGTAATCAGAAAGTTTTCATTAAAAGCGGTGGCCGATGCGTCCGGAATACGGAAAGTATAAATTGACTCTATTTTAATTTGACTTTTACTTTATTTTCGAGTACTTTTTAAATGAGGCAACGATCCACGTTTCGAGTACTTTTTCGTTGAGGCAAGTCGATGTGTAAATGTACATTCTTGATAATATTTATCGCGGCTTATCCTTTCCCGCAGCATTTTTTAAACTTTTTCCCGCTGCCGCAGGGGCAGGGTTCGTTTCTGCCCGTACGGGAATTGAGGATCTTTGATTTTTCCAGATAGTATTCTCTTAACATTGACACGGAGTCGGCGGCCGCCGAAACAGAATTCTTTTTTAACAGTTTAACGGTCTCAGCCGGAATCTCCGGGTTTTCGTCAAGAAGAGCCGCGCTGTCAACGAGGAGAAAAATGGGCATCAGAAACTCTCTCGCTTTCTCATCGCGGACAAAATCCGTGCTCCAGAGTCCGAGCCCTCCCACAAAACCACTGCACCACATCTGAGCGGTTTCAGGGTCCGCCCGCAACTGACCTTTACCCGGCGCGTTCCGGTGAGAGTAAAGAGGATAAAACTCACCATTTCCAAGGGATTTCGATATCTCGTTATATAAACCCATAAGGGAGCCTATCAGCGAATTGGCGATATCCATTGATTCAAATTTAATTTCCTCGCCGTCCTTATGAAGCAGAAGGGGAAGCCAGACGGAGGGGGGGATTATCTCGGGCGCGCACAGAACGGCGGTCAATACGCCGTGAATGAATTCGATTCTCGCGCCGTCACCAAGCACACCGTTGATGGTCTTTTGAATGTTTATATAATATTTTTTGTCCACAGGGTAGCCTCGTTTATATTCTGGTTTGTCATACTGTAACCCCCGTTTCTCCGCTCGGCTCCGGTCAACATTCTTCATACGTTGGTTCATCACCCGCCATATCGAAAACCATACTCTGAAAGTTGATGAAAAACCAATCCTGAAAGTGTTTCCATGTTGCCTTTTGGGGCCACAGGTCAGGGGCGGCAATCCAGCCCTCGATTTCATTTTCAAATATTGGCCTAAAATTCTTTTTCAAATATACCATTGCTTCAACGTGATCAAAAAAATCCTCGGATACAAGATACACGGTAGAGGAATCATTGACGGTGATATCTTCTGCATCATATCGTGTGCCTTCCATGAGAGGTGCAAGCATGTTAAAAAATTCCTGCTTTGGTGTAATGATGAACGCAGAACGGTTTAAAACCGGCAGCGGTTGTTTTGACATCTTTTTAGGAAAATGCGTTAAACCTGCAGAAAGTTTATTAAATACTCTGCAGGTAATATGACATACTGAATCTTGAACGAAACCGCTTCGCGGCAGCTTTTACAGCATCAGAATCGATATAGCATATCAACAACTTTTTCTTATTTTTATCCTTAATCATCGGTATCCTCCATTCAAAACAATGGAGATTTTACCATGGATACTATT
>JBBRFT010000202.1:0-6866 GCA_038241375.1 Spirochaetota bacterium | reverse complement strand
AGTTACAGATGATAAGAGCGGAGAGGTTACATACTCAAATTTCTGGCTTCCGATAATTCCTCTATTCTACAGGAGTAGCGACAGTACAGAGGGGACTCACACAAATATAGCATGGCTCATCGACTGGGAGAGCGGAATAGATGGTTCGCTTAAAAACTTCTGGCTTGCTCCGCTTATTTTTCATCAGACCGGCGAGAGCGGATATAAATTCTATCTCCCCTTTTATTGTAAGCCCTCCGGCGCCACAGAGAAAGAGGGAACCTCTTTCGGATTGTTTCATTACTACAACTGGCGTGAATCGGGGAGCACTGTCTGGTCCTGGCTGTATTACAGTGACGAAGAGTTTGTCGATAAACTTCCGGTTAAAGGTGTAGGTGTACCGGAAGGTAAGGAGGAGTTTTACTATACCCATTTTCTGCCGGTCTACTGGTCATGGAGATCTCCGGCAAGTGAAGGTCAGCTTATACTTCCTCTTATATACAATTACAAAGACAAACAGACTAATATACATGTGAACCTTACAGGCTTTGCGCGTAAAACATATTTCGGACCGTTTAATCCTGATGTTGCAATAGGCCTTGCGAATAAAAATGATACATGGTATCTCGATACAGACCTGTCGTGGTTTTACGATATATGGAGTTTCTCGGGAAGAGTTCCGATCCGTAATCCTTTTAAAAATAAGCAGAATAATCAGATTGATAATGAAGATCTCTCTGTATTCGAAAAAGCGCTCGAAAATAATACTGTTGCAGATCAGTCGGATATCGATTATCCGGCGGCTGATCTCCCTGTAATATCTTCCGATGCTAAAAAGAAAAAAACTGCTGTGAATGATAAAAAAAATAAAGCAGGTGAAGAAACTAATACAGTTCCGGAAAAGAGTTCCGCGGGTATTGTTGCAAAGAAAGAGATGAATCGGGAGAACTCGGAATATTTCTGGGGATGGAAAATCCTCTTCGGATGGATGGCTTACGAACAGGCCGATTCACAGAGACACTTCAGACTGCTTCCGCTTACCTGGTTTACCTGGGACGAGAAGGCTAATGACAAGCTCTACGTGTTCCTTCCATTCTTTCTTTCATACGCGTCGGAGGAGACTAAAGAGGAATACTTTATGGTGGTGCCGTTCTATGCTTCTCAGAAACAGGACAGATCATACGCGAAGGGATACCTTGTCAATTTATATTGGGACGAATATAAGGCCGAAGAAGATTATTACGAGAAGACCATTCTCTGGCCCATTGTAAACTGGTACAGCTCACCTGAAAAGAGCGGTTTTAGAATATTTCCTGTTGTGTGGCATAAAACATGGAAAGAAGAGGGAGAGGAGTCATCGCGTACATTCGCTCCGCTTTATTACAGCAAAGATGTTAAAAATATATCCTCAGGTGAATACCTGTCGAGGAGCAGAATAAATCCCATATACTATCTTGATGAAGAGACAAATGGATCAGTCTCATCGTACTCGCTGTTTGTGCCTCTTCTCCCGCTCTTCTATCACGGTTCGGATTCTGATGCTGTAACAACATCGGCAACAACAGTAACGCCGCTATTTTACTACAACAGCGAAGACACAAAAGAGAATGAGGGTCTGGTGAGCAGTTCGACACTTCTTTTCCCGCTTCTGCCTGTTTTCTACAGGCATAGTTCCAATGATTACAGTCACTGGAATTTACTGGGAGTGCTTGATCGATGCAGCGATAAAGATTACAGCAGGTTCTTTCTGCTCCCGCTATACTATACAACAACAGATGGCGGTGAGAATCATAGCAATATATTGGGGATAATAGACTGGAGCAGCAGCGATGATTACAGCAGGTTTTTTATCTTTCCATTGTATTACTCAACAGAGGAGAGCGGAGAAAAACATTACAATATACTCGGTGCAATAGACTGGTGGACCGGAAGTGGTGGTGTTGAAACATCAATGGTGTTCCCTCTCTACTGGTGGAGCGGCGATAAAGAGGGGAGCAGTCTTATACTCTTCCCGTTACTCTCTTACTTTAATAATGAGCCCGGTGAGAAGACCCGCTTTGTCGCCGGCGCGTACTGGCATGAATCCCCATCTTACGAAAGACAGAACTTTCTTTATCTTTTCGATCATAAAAAATATGTCGATGCGAAATATCCCGGCGATGAATATTCAATGCTCTTCACAACCATGGAGCTTGAGATAAACCCTGAAATTACAGAGATGAGAATGCTCTGGGGCACTCTCTTCAAATACGAGGGGAACCGGAAATCTGATAGTTACGAGGTGGACGCATTTTTATGGCTTGCCGGCATTTCAAGCCGCGGAGAGTATTCTCATAACAGGGTACTGCCGTTTTACTGGTATTCATCGGATCAATACTCTTCCACTCTTGTTGTTCCTCCGGTGCTAAGTTATTTCAGCAGCGACAGCAATGGTGATTTCGATCTTGCACTGCTTGGACTTGTCTATTACAGAAATGAAAATAAGTATGCCGGGGAAGATAGAAGGATGTGGCTTCTGGGGACACTTTATAACGAAGTTAAAGTTCCGGAACGAAAGTATCACGCAAGGGGAAGTCTCTGGGGGCTTCTATGGGACTACGAAACAGAAGGTGATACGGGATTCAAAAAGTTTACAATTCTTAAAGGATTATATAAATACAAAGAGGATAAGGGTGAATCTGAACACACACTGTTCTGGTTTATCTGATTACATAATTATTTATTAAATAAAGACATATAAATGCTCAAACTTTTAAAACTCACCCCCGACCCCTCTCTTTAGAAAGAAATAGAGGGGAGTTTGTAGATAGAAAAAGTTATTCTGTTTTCAGCAAATATTTTTTTACGAAGCCCCTCTTTTTCTCATCAAAGAGATGGACGCGTCAGTAGCTGGGGTGAGTTTCTAAAAATTTGCTGAGAAAATACACATATTCGACACAAGAACATCTTGTTCGCCGCCCATGATGATGATATGGGGAAAGGGTAACCGGGAATATTCCGTATATCCTCTCCTCCCATTCATGGGGGAGATGTCGCATAGCGACAGTGGGGGCGGGGAGTTAAAATGGATTAATCTCCCCGGATTTTATAATAAATTATTTTTATTAAAACATAAATACTAACTTTGTTAAAATGTCATACCGATACGATTATTAACTCTGGTAATAAAATTAAATATTCAAACTGCTAATATTTTAATATATATTTAAAATGACTTTAAAGTCGGTTGAAATATGGTATTTTTCTGCTTAGATATTGAATAAAAAATTTATTACATGTAATAATACAAACGTAAGGCGGTATTAAATGTTCTACCCCATGCTCAATATTAAAATCAGTGCAGTGGCTGAGAAGGTGTACTTAGAACTTGGTGCCGGCCTGCCGGATAAAGTCTACAAAGAGAGCCTGATTCATGAGCTTGAAGAAGCTGGTTTAAGTTATGAAAAGGATCCGTTTATACCTATTGACTACAAGGGGCGCGTTCTTGAGTCGGGTATACGCGCATGTTTTATCATCGATAGCAGTATAGTTCTTTATGTTAAAAATTCATCAAAGAGCAGCGGGTATCATACTAATCAGCTTTACAGCTACATGAGGCTTAGCGGTAAAACATGCGGCATGATACTCGACTTCAACAGCAGTGACTTTTCAGGAGTAATGAGAGTTTTTATGGTACCGGAGAAGAGTGAGTAAAACCCGGTCCGGTTTCTGGTTGTATATCGTAGAGTACCTGATGACTCTACGATATACAACCTAAATAAAAAGTAGCAATCTCCCACGTCATTCATCCCACTATCATCTGTCCTTTTAATTTTGTTACTTAAAAAACAGTTCAAATAATGAGATGTCAGAGAGAGGTGCGACGGTTTCCGGTATTAAATTCCCGCCGCGGTAATTGCAATCCCCCCTGATCCCCCTTTCCTTATCAAGGGGGTCGGCGTACCCGCCGGGGGGATTTTTTCGATTGACATCGGGGTATTTTTTTAGCATTTTAAAAAAAAGATGAAATAGAATTATATAAGTTTAAATTCGCAGGTGAGTTGAAAATTATGGATGAACAGTTCAAATCTCAGGAAAAAATTAAAGAAATAATTACAAATATTCTTAAAGAATGTTACTGGGACTACAATATTTCGGAGAGTGACATACTTAATATTACCAATTCGGAAGATATACGTTTAAAACAAAAACTCTTCGCAAAAATTATTTATAATTCAAAAGACAAGCTTAGAGGACTGCAGATTTTTAAAAATGGGGACTTAAAAGAATTATTTAACTCTTTCTCCCCAATATACCACGAAAAATATATTAATAAACATATCATGGTTTTAAGAAATATTCTTTTAAGTGAAAAAATAAAATAGAGAGTTTAGAATGGAAGAGAAGATAGAGTATGGCAGACTCTATAAACTGCAGGACAAGTTGTTAGATATCGTTTTCCCGGACTCTCTATCCTCAAGGCAACTTCTTCAGAGAGAGAATACAATAGAATTGTTGCGTCTAAACAACCCTCTCCCGGCATCAGCCCGGGAGAGGGTGTGCCAGCGCCAGCGAAGCACGGGTGAGGCGGAGTGTTTTTTTGTTGACTAACGTTTAAAACCGGATGTCTCTATAGCATAGACAGGATATGGACGAAACAATGAGACTTAAAGAGAATGAACTTAAGAGTATTAAAAATCTGTTTTCGAAAGTGTTTGAACATGGTGATCTTTATTTATTTGGAAGCAGAGTAGATGACAGTAAAAAGGGCGGGGATATAGATCTTTATATAGTTCCTCAATCGGGATATAATCTTACCGCAAAAAAAATAGATTTTCTGGTGCTGCTCAAAAAAGCAATTGATGAACAGAAAATCGATGTGGTTATTGATAGAGGAAAAGACAGGCTTATCGACCGGATAGCTAAAACAACTGGAGTGTTGCTATGCAGATATTAAAAGAGGAGTTTAAAATAATTGATTTGTTATTTGAAGGCTGTCGTATGGATTACAATATTTTAATATCGGAAAAAATTGATAATACGTTTTTTGGTGATTATTCCAATCAGAGGGTTGTTAACAGTTTTCTTTTTAATTATATAAAGATTCAGGATAAAATGGGGTCAAAACTATTTAAAAATATTCTTTTTGAACTTAAAGAGATAGATGATACTTCAATTCCGATGATTGATGTTCTTAACATTCTTGAAAAGCTGAATATCATAGACAGCACTGTTGATTGGGATACACTTCGTGAAATAAGAAATAATATTACTCATGAGTATCCCTCCGATATTGATGAGAGAGTAGAGAATATTCTTTTTACTCTGAAAGGATATGTCATGCTTGAATATATCTATGCAAATATAAAAAGCTATTGTCAATCCAGAGGAATGCTTTAAAAATAAATTCTTAATCACTTTCCGGACTAATATCTATCGTAGAGGATAGCGTTAAGGAATCGGAGAAGTAAAGATTGGATTTAAAGAGAGTAAAAATATAGAACATGGAATTAATCCGGTAATAATATGAGTTACACTGACGAAACTATTCATGAAATAATCAAAGATTGCTTCTGGGGTGATTATAATTATACAGTTGATGATATTAAAAAACAACTGGATTCCGGGAGTGAAAGGTTTAAATCTTTTCTGTTCGGAAAAATTATTAACAACTCCATATATCCGTCTAAATATTTGAAATCATTATTTACAATAGAAGAGGTTAAGCATTATTTATCAAATGATACCGGATATAACAGAGTTTACATGTCCAGACGTATCGAACTCATTCGGGCCAATCTATTGGGGGAGTCTATTCAGATAAAGGGGCTGTCATGGAAAATAAAATAAACTATAAGTCTTTATACGAAATTCAGGATCGGGTGCTTGATGCTGTATTCTCTGCTGATAATACTTTCTATCTTACCGGCGGGACATGTATAAACAGATTTTATAATGAAAAAAGATATTCTGATGATCTCGATTTTTTTACCGGTGATAATAATTTATTTAGAGAGATGATAGCAGAAACAACTCAGTTTCTTGAAGAAAAAAATTTCAAGAAAGAGATTATCGTTGATTCAAGAGATTTTGTAAGGCTTCAGATCGATGGGATTTTAAAAGTCGATTTTGTAAATGATCGGGTCTTTTATTCAGGAAAGAAAAATCGGCTTGAGTCTGGATATCGGCTTGATAATCCAGTGAATATGCTTGCAAACAAATTAACAGCTGTGATCGGCAGGGATGAACCTAAAGATATAATTGATCTTTTTATTTTAGCACTCTGTACCGAATTTTCATGGACAAATATTGTTGAGATTGCGTCACAAAAAAGTCCTGTTGATAATGAAATACTTGAATACAGGCTAAAGACTTTTCCATTGAATATGCTTGATAATCTATCAGTTGTGGATATTGATTTTCTTGATATTGTTAAAAGCAAATATCCGATATTAATTAATGATATAATCAGCGGGAATGAAAATACTTTTTTTAAACTTTAAAAAAAGTATTTACTGAAAAAATTGATAAAAATTGTTTTATTTCTACCAATCTATCCTCCAGTCTTTTGAAAAGAATCCTTAAATAAAAAGTACAGACAATAAAACCCCACACCATTTCCCGTTTTTTTATCATAATAACCGGGGAACAGTAAAAAATTTCGAAAAAAATCATCAGCCATCGTATTAATAGATGAGGCCGGGAAAATATTTCTACGGCAATCCGGTATTTCTCTATCAGTTCCGGTGAGGCGGGTTTATAAAAAATTTTTATTAAAATATAAATACTAACTTTGTTTAAGCTGAAGTCGATATATTTACTGTAAATTATTCGAAAAAAGTATCAATAAATGTGAGGCGGTAATAAATGTACTATCCCGGACTTAATATTATTATAAAAGCAATAGC
>JBBRFT010000201.1:0-6876 GCA_038241375.1 Spirochaetota bacterium | reverse complement strand
GGTTTTTTTGATGACAGGAATATGCTGCTTTGCTCACCGGCCGGAGTTGTACGAGATCCGAAGTTTTTTCTTAATGCTAAGGGTATTCTTGCCAGGACTCAGACCGAAGCAGTGGAAATTGATAAAAGTGCGAAAACTCTTAAAATCAAAGATCTTAAAACAGGTGTAGAAGAGACTCTTCCGTATGATAAGCTTATTATTACCGCAGGCTCAGTTCCTAAAAAGCCCGCAATACCGGGAGTCGATCTTGAAGGGATTACAACTCTTCAATCAATGCAGGACGCCGATTATTTAAGGAAAATCCGTGATGATAAGCAGATAACAAAAGCTGTTGTTATCGGAGGCGGACTTATAGGGATAGAAACATGTGAAGCTCTCCAGCTCGCGGGAATTGAAATTACAGTAGTAGAAATGCTCCCTCAACTTCTTACATTTCTCGATTGGGAGATGGCTAAACTTGTTGAGAATCACGTGAGGAGTAAAAAAGCAAATGTCATTACAGATAATGGTATCGCTGAATTTCTTGGAGAAAAAGGTAAACTGACAGGGGTTAAACTTCAGAACGGAACTGAGCTGCCATGTGAGCTTGCCGTTGTTGCAATTGGAGTTAATCCTAATGTTAAACTTGCAAAAGATGCCGGACTGGAAATTGGTGTTACCGGCGGTCTTCTTGTTAATGAATATATGCAGACATCCGATCCCGATATTTATGCGGCAGGGGATTGTGTTGAATCACTTAATCTTATTACAGGTAAAAAAGTTCATGCTCCTTACGGTGACCTTGCGAATCTGCAGGGACGTGTTGCAGGTGAAAATGCCGCAATAGGGAACAGCGCAACTTTTCCAGGGACTATACAGACCGGGATCTGTAAAGTATTTGATTTTGCAGCAGGTTCTACAGGTCTTTCTGAAAAGACAGCCCGTGCAATGGGTTTTACAGATATTGAAACAGTAATAAACGCAAGTCCGGATAAGCCGGGGTTCATGGAGGGGCTGCTTCTTGTAACCAAACTTGTGGTGAACAGAAAAGATAGTAAAATACTCGGAGCACAGGTTATCGGTCCTGGAGATGTAAGCAAGCAGCTTGCAATATGGGCTATGGCTATAAGTGCCGGATTTACTGTGGATAAAATGCTCAACGCTGATCTTCCATATGCGCCGCCATTCTCTCTTGCGATCGATCATACAATCGCAACGGCTCATATAATACAGAATAAACTTAAAGGCCGTATGAAGGGGATTACATGCTCAGAGGTTAAGAAGAAAATCGATTCCGGCGAAGAATTATTTATACTGGATAATCGCGGGCCTGACGAGTTTGAGCAGATGCGTATCGGCATCGGAGAACGTCTTATGCCTCTGGGAGCATTGCGTAACAGACTTAACGAACTTCCCGAAGATAAAAATGCTGAAATTATATGCTTCTGCAAGATTTCGCTTAGAGGCTACGAAGCAGCGCGTGTTCTTGAAGGGAGAGGCTGGACTAATGTAAAAGTCATGGAAGGTGGCGTAGCTGCGTGGCCCTTCCCCAGAGAGAAATAAAATCAGAGGAGATGTTATGATAGAATTATCAGATGAAGTTATAAAAGCATGGGATGAAAAGGCAGGTCCGATTATTCTTACGACTGTTGATAAATCGGGGATACCGAATTCAATTTATGCAACATGCTTAAGCAGATATGATAAAAGTACAATTGTTGTTGCGGATAATTATTTTGATAAAACAAGAAGAAATATTCTTGATGGGAGTAAAGCTGCAATACTTTTTATTACAAAGAGCGGCACTTCTTTTCAGTTAAAGGGTTCAATTCAGCTGTTAACATCAGGTGAAATTTTTGAAGATATGAAAAAATGGAATCCTGAAAAACATCCCGGGCACGCTGCCGCAGCTCTTACTGTGGAAGAAATTTTTTCCGGATCCAAACAACTTTTATAAAAAAGGCGGACCTGAAAATCAGATTATAGAATGTACACATTAAAAAATCTACACCGCCTGCGGAATGTCGGGCGGTGTATTGTTTTTTATCGCATATTTTGCTGCAATAAGAATACATGTAGTAGGGATTATATCCGTGAGTGATTTAACTTATCCAGCGGGTTTTCTATACCCTGAATGAACTGGATTCGTAGACAAACAAAACAAGTTCCGCAAGCCAGTCGAGTCTCTGTTCCGGCGAAAGGTCTTTAAAACAGGTATGTCCGTCAAAGTCTGAGGGGTTAAGTTGTCTTATCTTTGCTTTAAGTTCTTCAAGATCATTGTTCATTGTTAAAATCCATTATTTTTATTAGTTCACGGATATCTGATAGATCTTTCTCTCTTGGAGGATTTATTTATATATCCATTGTCAGTCTCTCGACCCCGTGGAGCACGACAGCGACACCTCCGCAAATAACAAATTTTATTTCGGTTGCAGCAAGTGATATTATTATCTCTTTCAGATGATTATTCATAATGTTCAATATATATTGTATGGATTATATCTGTAAATCAATAATTTACCACCCGGTCTGCAATTGTTGAATTTGAATTTTTTTATACGGCGATTTTTATTCCCGATTCCTCCTGAGTTTTCATCTGGAGATTCCATAAGAGGCTATGGAGATACTGTTCTGGATTATTTGCCGTTTCTATTACGGTTGATTTAAAGCGGCCGTTCCAGAATGGACCGATAGTACCCATTGATCTGTTATACTTTGCTGCAATTCCTGATTTGATATACTGCATAATAAATGAGATGCTTTTCCCGCCGGGTAATGTTTTTATCACCAGATGGATCTGGCCTGAAACAATCTCTGCGGCAACGAGTTCAAATTCATATTTTGATCTGCACATTTGTACACTTTCCGTAAAGAGTTTTCTTCCATTTTCACCGTAAAGAAGATTGCGTCCTCCGTGACATGTTGCAATGCAATGGTGTGTTAAACCCTGACCGGTTTCTCTTAATTTTTTCGCCATTTTTTCTCCTTCTGTTTAATATTAATACGTCTGTCAGAGAGGAGAGATTAAAAATTTTTTTTGAAATTCATTTTTTTTTATCATTCCGGGGATTTTTATCAGCAAGAACCCTGCTTATTTCAGCAGAAAGATCATAAGCAACATATGGCTTGTGGATTACTCCGATTACACCCATTTCAAACGCTTTCTGTTTAGCTTCAATATCTATCATCCCTGAAGAGAGAATAATTTTAGCTTGGGGATTTATAAGGCGTAATTCATGAAAGACTTCAATCCCTGACTTTCCAGGCATGGAGAGATCAAGGAGCACTGCAGAGATGGTCTCTGATTTTTTACTATAAATTTCTATACCTTCGAAGGGTGTTTCTGCTGTGATTGTTTCATAACCGCATTGATGAAGAATGCCCTCGGCAACTTTAAGTATAGATTTTTCATCATCTATAATAAGGATTGTTCCTTCTCCGGGAATCAGGCTGCCTCTTTCGTTCTTTATTGATACTTGCGCATGATCAGATTTTCCGCATGGAATAAAAATTGAAAATACCGAACCTCTTCCGGATTCAGATTTTACTTTAATGAAACCTTTATGCTGTTTGACTATATTGTATGAAGTTGCAAGCCCCAGCCCTGTACCTTCATCCTGTTTTTTCGTGCTGAAAAACGGTGCAAACAATTTTCCCTGAATCTCTTCGCTCATGCCCACTCCTGTATCGGTAATGTTAATACAGAGCCATTTATCAAACTGAAGAGAACCGGCGGGAACCGGATCTGAAAGACCGGAGCTGTTTAGAACAGTTGATGTGACTGTTAATGTTCCACCTTGCGGTTCCTCATCTTTCCGCATTATGGTCATGGCGTGTGATGCGTTTATGCAGAGGTTAAGGAGTACCTGTTCTATCTGTACCGGATCGGCCATAACGTAGAGAACATGTTCATCTATTCTAAAATCAAGTAGAACCGACTTCGGAAAGCTGTTTTTACATATATCAAAAATATGACGTAATGATTGATTGATATCTACAGTTATCAGTGTCAGTTCACTTTTTTTAGAAAGAGTCATGAGCTGCTTTATAATCAGGGAGGATCTTTCAGAGGATTCGAGTCCAACAGTAATGTATTTAAGAATTTTATCTTTACTTATAAAATTTTCATCAGGGAGTAGCATCTCTATAAGATTGAAGCTCCCTATAATCCCGCTGAGAAGATTATTAAAATCATGTGCGAGACCGCTTGCAAGTATTCCAACTGCTTCCATCTTCTGAGCCTGCATCAGCTGAGACTGAATTACCTCATTCTCTTTCTCCGATTTTCGCCTTTCTGTTAAATCACGTGTGATTCCGACAATCCCGATACTCTTTTTATCGTCGTCTTTTATGAATGATATTTTAATCTCTGCGGGGAATATTGTTCCGTCTTTTCTTATCTGGTCAACTTCAACGAAGACAAAGTGGTCACATGGGAGTTTACCCTTCTTATCCAATTCGATATTCTTTAAATATACCACGGCGATTTTTTTTAGAGATTCCGGAGTGATCCATGAGCTTAATTTGACGTTTAATGCTTCTTCTACAGTGTAGCCGAAAATTTTTTCGACTGATGGGCTGAAGTATGTGTAGTTCATTTCCAAATCTGCCGCCCATATCAGATCTGTAATATTATCGGCCAGAAGTTTGTACCTTTTTTCTCCGGCTATAAATTCATCACGTGATATCTGCAGTTCTTCATTTTTTATCTGAAGTTCCGCCGTTCTTTCTGCTACAAGTTCTTCAAGCTGAGTCTTGTGTTTTTCCAGCTCCTCCTGAGCTAGTGTCCTCAATCTGTTTTCTATATCAAGCTGTCTTATTGCGAGCTTCAATGAATTCTGCTCTTCTTCAATTGCTTTGTAGTATTTCTGCCGTATAGATTCGTAGTTGTATGAAAAAAGAATTATAAAAGCAAAAGTTAAAAGATAGCGGACGGCAAACTTCAGTGAATAGGTGTAATGCAGTTCAAGGCCTAGAGGATTTATCATTACCATAGCAGCAGTTAGAAAAAGAAGAATTGTCCAGAACATCCCCTCTCTCTTGCCCATTAGAAAAAGAGCAAAAGGAGTAAATGAAAGAGCGAATAGACTGGCGTAACCTTCTATAGCGCCCGAATAGATCCAGAAAAAAAGAAGAGCGGCAACGATGAACATCGTCAGACGGTAGAGATAATCCACCTTTTTCTTTTTTCTCTGTAAAATTATCATAGATAAAAGAAAGAGAGCCATGAAAGAGTTTATAATTCCAAAATGAGCATTACCTGTAACTAAATGAATTGCACTGAACGGAATAAGAGGGAGCAGTAATATGGAAAGAAACGAGACAAAAAGTCTCCTTTTCCCGAACTCTTCTATGGTAAAATCCTTAACAGGAATAAGAAGATTCAGTAATCTAACTGCAGATTTATTAATTATGTTATTCATTATATGAAGATATACAGAAAATCTTTAAAAGTAAACATTATTTTTCAGCGATGGTATATTTCACATATTGCAATATGCATTATATCTGAATTGATGGTCTAGCATATTGCAATGATTAGATTTTAATTTAGTATTAATACTGTTATTTAAACAGGATTAGACCTCTCGTAAATTTCCATTTATCTTCTAATCTGAATACATTTTTTTAGATGTGTTTAGATAACCAGTTCAAAATAGATCATATCTTAATAATAAATAAAAATTAGCTCTTTGGCACGGAATCTGCATATATATAAAGTATGAAAAGTGAACTTATTGCAATACCGGTTTTTGAAGAGAGGATATCCCCTCTGCTCGATGTATCCGAGAGGTTTGTACTCTTTGAAGTTAAGGATAAGAGGGTAACACAGCGGATCGTGATTAATATTAACGCGGAGACTGACAGGCTTAGGATTCAGAAGCTGAAGGAACTGGGTGTTGCTTTAATTATTAGCGGTGCGGTTAGCAGATTCCTCTCATTTATAATCAGCGAAATCGGGATGAGGCATATTTCATGGATAAGCGGGCCTGTCGATGAGGCAATTGAATCATTCCTGAACGGAACACTTGAGCCGGTTCTACCCAAAGGTGGAAGCTGCGGCGGGATGATGAGAAAGAGAAAGCTGGTAGCTGGTTTTTCAGTAAAAAAATCAGCAGATAATGATAAAAAGGAGATTTTATGAAAGTAGCAATATCAACAGAAGGAACGAATCTTGAAGCAGCTGTGGATACAAGATTTGGAAGAGCAAAGGGATTTCTTGTTTATGATATGGATTCCAATGAATCTGTATATGTTGACAATAAGCAGAATCTTGAGGCAGCTCAGGGTGCAGGTATACAGTCCGCGAAGACCGTAATCGATGCAGGAGCTGATGCTGTTATTACAGGAAATGTAGGTCCGAAAGCATTTACAACTCTTAACGCAGCAAAAGTTAAAATATATCTGTTTAAAGATGGCAATGTGCAGAAAGCTATCGATCAGTTAAGAAAGGGCGAGCTGGAACTTACAAGTGACGCAAATGTTGAAGGACACTGGTAAGAATAAAAAAGTTCAGTAAAAGATCCACAAGCCCCCCAACCCCCCGGAGGGGGACGTGGAAGATTTTGATTCGCAAATTATAGTTCTATACAAATTTATTCTGTGCTTTTTTTTAAAGTCCCCCTCAGGGGGGTTGGGGGCTGATGGTTAAGGGGCGGCGTTAATAGCTTTTTATTTTAAAGAATGTATTATTCCGTTTAAAACTTAATATTTAAACATTCGAGGTTAAGATGATAAAAAAAATAACTGTAATTTGTGAAAATAGTGTATATGTCCCTTTTCCGCTTATCGGTGAGCATGGTCTCTCTTTTCTTCTGGCGGGTGAAGATACTACTCTTTTTGATACCGGGCAGGGACTTGGTGTAGTTCATAATCTTAAAACACTGAGTAAGGATA